>JBBRVV010000167.1:0-5271 GCA_038246525.1 Pseudanabaenales cyanobacterium | reverse complement strand
GGTTGAGAAAGAGGGGGATTTCCCCTCTACTTTTTTAAATTTAGTTTAAGATTTAATACCAGCCATGTGCAGCGATCGCTTGTTTGATCTTTTCAATTACTTCAGTAACTAGGATTGCGCCTAGTTCGCCATTTTTGCGGGAGCGAATACTAAGAGAATTATTATCCACTTCTTTAGCGCCAATTACTGCCATTAATGGAATCTTATCGAGTTCAGCATTACGAATTTGTTTTGCCAAGCGATCGCTACTCAGGTCAATTTGTGCTCTCAAGCCAGCTTCTTTCATCTGCTTCAAGACATTTTGAGCAAATTCCATCTGTTCAGCATTAATTACAATCAAACGCACTTGCGTAGGGGCTAACCAAAGCGGAAAATCTCCTGCATAGTTCTCAACTAGAATGCCAAAAAATCGCTCAACCGAGCCAAATAGTGCACGGTGAATCATGATCGGACGGTGACGATTGCCATCTTCGCCCACATATTCCATTTCAAACCGTTCTGGCAAATTGAAATCCACTTGAATCGTAGAACATTGCCAACGTCTGCCGATCGCATCTTCAATTTTGATGTCGATTTTGGGTCCATAGAATGCGCCACCACCCTCATCTACCACATAGTTCCAACCTTTTTGATCCAAGGCAGACCGCAGAGCATCAGTAGCTTTATCCCAAATCTCGTCTGAACCCACATACTTCTCAGGGCGAGTAGAAAGATTGATTTCATAATTCTCAAAGCCAAAAGTAGTGAGAATATATTCCGCCAAGTTGAGAACGCCCAAAATCTCGGTAGACATCTGACTTGGCATACAGAAAATGTGAGCATCATCTTGGGTAAAGCCGCGTACCCGCATCAATCCGTGCATGGTGCCAGAACGTTCATAGCGATAAACCGTGCCCAATTCGCCCCACCGAATCGGTAATTCTTTATAGGAATGTAAAGTGTCTTTATAAATCAGGATATGGAAGGGACAATTCATCGGCTTAAGTTGATAGATCTGGTGTTCCACTTCCATCGGCTGAAACATACTCTCGCGATAAAAATCGTTATGCCCTGAGAGTTTCCACAGATCAAGATTCGCCATGTGCGGCGTAGTTACAAGTTCGTAGCCATTTGTTACGTGGGTTTCTTTCCAAAAGCTTTCCAAAATATTGCGAATGATCGCACCATTAGGATGCCAAAACACCAAGCCACCACCAGCCTGTTCTTGAATACTAAAGAGTTTCAATTCTTTGCCAATTTTGCGATGATCCCGTCGCTTCGCTTCTTCGATTTGGTGTTTATAGGCAGCTAATTGCTCAGGATTTTCCCAGGCAGTGCCATAGATACGTTGAAGCATCGCATTTTTTTCGTCACCGCGCCAATATGCACCTGCAACGCTCTCAAGTTCAAACGCATCAGGATTAATTTGTGCCGTACTGAGCAAGTGAGGTCCAGCACACAAATCCCACCAAGGATTTTTAGCTACCGCAGGATCGCCGATTGTATAACGAGTGATAATTTCGCCTTCGGGAATGGCGGCAAGTAACTCTAATTTGTACGGTTCATTCAGTTTTTCAATTTCGGCTTTGATTTCTGATCGTTCAAATTCTTGACGAACTAGTGGAAGACTAGCGCGGATAATTCGCTTCATCTCTTTAGTAATTGCTTTTAGATCGCCTTGGGTAAAGGGTTCAGCCCGATCAAAGTCATAGTAGAAACCATTCTCAGTTGAAGGCCCAATCGTCACCTTGGCTTCGGGGAATAACTTTTGCACTGCCATTGCCATCACATGGGAAGAGGTATGACGGATGCGATCGAGTGCCTCACGATCTGCCTGACGGAGGATTTCCCCAGGTGTTAAATTTTCTTGAGCTATCTCTGGCTGGGCTTGAGGGGAATTGCTTTGACTTTCGACGATCGCTTGTACCATATTTTTATTTTTGCTTTCTTAGACTGGAACCTGGCGGCTTTCTTTTTAGATCAGTTTGTCGCCTATTCTATCTCAAAAGAGATTCTAAGCAATCTCAAGCTTTGAGGATCAGCTTCTCCACCAAAATAGAGCCTTAGACATCTGCAGGAGGATTCTCCATTGCCTTAGCTACAGTTGCTACCAGATTAGTGAAATCTAAATTCTGGACTTTGAGTATTTGCTCCAACTCATTCAGGGCTTGCGCTTGATTGGCTTGCATTTTGCTAAATGGTAAGGGCGTGAGCGATCGCTGGGGCTGATTTGCTATTTCCAAAATTGCTCTACGCACTGTTTTGATGATCTCGCCTGAAAGTTGTTCCTTTGCCCGTTGGCGTTGACTTTGTAGCCCTTGTCCAGAGGTGGCATACATCGGTGGTAAACGATTGAGCGCGTAAGAAACAACCTCATAGAGGCTAACTTTTTGTACCACTTGTGGCTCTAAGCGCCGAAGTTGACTTTGGCTGATCGAAAGAACCAGCTTCTCCAAAACATTGGTATATTCTCTATGCTTAATTTGGGGCAGATTAGGATTAAAGGCAAAATGGATCGAAGACAGACTTTGAGCAACACTTGAACGCCGCCGTTCATAGGTATTTCCGACCACCATTTTAAGTTTGCGATTTGCCAAAGCTTGATAGACGGCATGGGGCACTTCTACCCAACTTAGGTCTGGTTTGTGGAGTAATTCTTGCAGTTGAGATAGGGCAATAGTGACTTGATCCAATTCTGTTGCGGGTAGAGGATCAACCATGCGCATACTGTCACGGCGCACTGCCATGATTGCATTTTTTACCCCTTGGCTAATTTTTTCTTTCAATTCAGTTCGGGCGCGATCGCGCAGCTTTGACCAGCCCCTTTGGGTAGTTGCATACATTGGTGGCAGACGATTGAGCGCAAAGCTCACTACTTCGTTAAGCTGGATTTCTTGTTGTAGCTCTGAAGGTAGGTGCATAAGTTGCAAACTCGCTTCTGCTAAGACAATATCCTCAATTGCGTTTTTACAGCCTTGCATAGTTTTGGCGTGTTTAGTAAGTGGTGAGCGATCGCTTGAAAGGTAGACACCTATAATTTTACAGATAATATTAAGATTTATCGATTAAGATCTTACTTATTTTTGGCTCTGCGATTACGGCTGATTATGAAAGGATTTGATTGATTAGAGAATTAAAAACCTATGCCCCCAAACCCATCCATCTTTGAGATTACAACGTGCAAAAGGTTATAGTTAAGCTAAATAAATATTTGTGTATTAACTTCCAAATTTCATGGCTGATCAACTTATCCGCGCGACCGCATCTGGTGGCAGAATTCGGGCTGTAGGCATTATTAGCACTGAGCTTAGCCGCGAAGCTGGACGCAGACACAAAATGTCAAATATCGCTACCGCCACCCTTGGTCGAGCAATGGCTGCAAGTTTGTTACTTGCTTCTAATGTCAAGCAGCCCCAAGCCAGAGTAAATTTGCGCTTTGCTGGAAACGGTCAAATTGGCACTGTATTTGCCGATGCTGGTCATGATGGCACTGTTAGAGGCTATGTTACTCATCCAGAGTTAGAGATTTCATTAGATGGCAGTCTTGATAGCAATATTTCTAGCATAGTTGGCAAAAATGGTTTTTTGGATGTGATGAAAGATGTGGGTTATGGCACTCCATATACCAGCACCGTAGAACTTATATCTGGGAATATTGGCGATGATGTTGCTCATTTCCTCTACACTTCCGAACAGACTCCTTCGGCACTATTGTTGGGTGAAGCCTTCGATCAAGATGGAGTATCGGTTTCAGGCGGATTGTTACTGCAAGTCTTACCCAAAGCCGCAAACGATGAGAGCATTTTGGAATTACTAGAAAATCGGGTAAGCAAGCTGCAAAATTTGCCAGAATTGTTACAAGCAGGAAAAACCTTAGTCGAAATTATGGAATCTCTATTGGGAGATTTGGGATTAGTAATTTTGCCTGATGACCGAGCAGTTAAGTTCCAATGTCGCTGTACCTTTGAACGAATGCTAAGTGCGGTAAAGATCCTGGGAGAAGCGGAAATTGCTGACATGATTGTGACCGATGGTGGAGCAGAAGCAACCTGTCATTTTTGTTCGGAGGTTTATCACGCTGATCAAGCAGATTTGCAGAGATTATTAGTGGAAATTCAAACAGACAAGCAACCAGAAGAAGTCTAAGTAAGCTTTTGATCACAAGTTATCATCAGGGTTGTAGAGCGCAGTAAGGGTCTCAGGGCGTAGCCCCAACTTGGTTTTATTCTTCTATCTGTGGCATGTTTGTTCATAATTCACTTAACTTTGACCTGTTCGGCAAAATCAAATAGGAGAAATCATGGAGATCGATTGTATTGCCTTATTTGTGAGCGATCTAGAGCGATCGCTGGTTTTTTATCGAGATATTCTAGATTTTAAGTTTGAGAAACCAATCAAAAATGGCGGTACTGAGGGCTACAGTGGAAGCCTAAAAATCGGACTCTATGATCGCAGTTGGTTAAATCAATTGTTTGACTCAAGTTTTTCTTGCTCAGATCTTTCTAACACTTCATTTTTGATTTCGATTAAGGTAAAAGATTTAGACCAAGTTTATCGGCATCTCTTAAACGCGCAAGTGAATATAGTTAAGCCACCAACTATTATGCCCTGGGGACAAAGGGTGATCTTTTTGCATGACCCAGATCTTAATTTAATTGAAATTCTGCAACAGTCTTAGTTAGAAGTTGCAGAATAAACAAGATTTTTGATTTATGAGGCTTTGGGAAAGAGTTGAGTACTCGGTTTTAAAGCTATGGAAGAGTCTTTGAGTTGTAAAATCAAATAAAGAGATGACTTTCGGGCTGAATATTGATCTCAAAGGGAATCGCTTGGGGGTCGCAAGTAATTGCTGAGATAATCGCATTTGCTGCAGTTTCCGCACTGAGCATTTTAGAACGATCTACCTTTAACGTCACATCTTGCCAAAAATCTGTATCTACTCCACCAAAATAGCAGAGCGTGAATTTGATCCCGTAGCGTTTTACTTCTTCCACCATACATTTACTAAAACCAACTACGCCAAATTTAGAAGCACTGTAGGCGCTAGCCATCGCCATTGAGTGGATGCCCAAAATACCGATTACATTCACGATGTGTCCAGATTTACGCTCTTTCATCAGATTGGCAGCCGCCTGACAGGTATAAAAGCTACCTTTAAGATTCACATTTAGCATTGCATCTAGATCGGCAGGTTCAATTTTATTAAACTGTTTCATCACTCCCGCTCCCGCCGCATTCACCAACACATCTACTTGACCAAATTGGGCGACTACGGTTTCAAATAGCGCATTC
>JBBRVV010000166.1:0-5338 GCA_038246525.1 Pseudanabaenales cyanobacterium | reverse complement strand
GCACGAGTATAGTGGATCAAATCTGCAACGACTGGAGCAATTAAAATCTCTCTGCGAGTTGCCTCATTTGCCAAATTGACGTAGGGCAAAATCTCTTCAATTCGGTCTTTTAATTGTTGAAGGCGATCGAGTTCACCTGAATACAGACCTAGAGATAGACGTTTACGGATTAGGGAATACTCAAAATCTGCTGCTAGTTTATCTACGTCTATATTCAACTCAAAAATCTTGCTAAATGTGTAAGATTGGTTGGGTTCTAATATCTTTGTTTTACTCATATTCCTTCCTTGTTAGTCTTTTTCGTTTTCAGGGTCTTCAATCAATTCTCCTTTCTTTTTGCGTTCATGATTTTCTTTATCTTGTTCAAGTCGATACAGAAACTCACAAGTGTCCCGAATCAAGTTGATTTGCCGACCAGCTAACCGAGCGCGATCGCTTTTGAATGCTCCCTCAAAAACATCAACTACGAAGTATTGAGCAAACTCTAAAACTGCCTGTCGCTCGATCTCGCGATCGTTAATCTGCCAACGCCCCTCAGCCGTGGAAGAGTGGACTCGATTCATCAAAGCGAATACTTCCGCTGCTACTACTGCAATTAGAGACTCTCCTTGAAAAGCACTTAAATCTGCCTTGAGTAGGGTTGTTGCTGCCATATCGATTGGTTTCAGCACAGCATTAGCTTTAGGGTTATAGCTTTTATTTGCCCTGTAGAATTTACGATAGAGTTCCGTCAGTTTTTTAGGATGATTCAAGGGTGATTCTGTTCCCACAATTAATTTCTCCGTGATTTTGTTGAATTCGGTATAAGGATCGAAGCAGGGATAAAAATGATAGGCATAAAGTTTCATTTTATTGATACTAGGAGCATCAACCTTTTGACTTCTGACCCATTTATTCAGATAGCTAAAAACATAAAGAGGACTAGTTTCTATGTCTTTAGCAAGCT
The DNA here is from genome assembly GCA_038246525.1 of Pseudanabaenales cyanobacterium. GTDB lineage: Bacteria > Cyanobacteriota > Cyanobacteriia > Pseudanabaenales > Pseudanabaenaceae > JANRLH01. The sequence continues at coordinate 4,392 of JBBRVV010000166.1, read as the reverse complement.
CTGTTAATCTTCCCCAGTTTGGGTCATAGCCGCTCTTGCCCTGTTTAGCATTAACATCTAGATGCATTGCATAGGCAGCAGTCAACACAGTTAGGGGAGCAGGTTGTTTTTTGCCATCAGGGTCATCCCATCCTTCGAGGATATAATCGAGCCGAAATCTGTCTCGACCAGTTAAAACTCGAAATGCTTGGGGCGCACTATCGAGAAATACGGTTTCTTCAAATTCCGACCCATCATTAAAAGGTGGAATCGGCGATTCGGAAACAACGGTCTTAACATCGAGAATCATGGGCAGAGCAAGAGCTAACCAAGCTGGCATTACCCATGATTCCGTATCCGTTGGGTCTCTACCTGGTGGCAATGCCATGAAGTAAAAGGTCAAAGGTTGATCGTCAGGATAGGCGAGTTTAAAGGTTCTATCTCTTTTAAACGCTGGATCGTCATCAGGTAGTTTTTTCTTGCGTTCTAAATCATCATCCATCAAGAAAGCATCAACGGTTTGGTACTGCGATCGCTCGAAATTTGCCGCTAAGTCTTTAGGGATAAAATGATTTCGTAAACTCGTATCAAAGCGGGTTTGAGCAAGGCTGCTGTAAGCTTTTTGCAGAAATTTATTGGTTTCTGGTGTGAAGTAGTAAGTTGGGTAAAAGTAAAGATAGCGATACTTCCCATCTTCAAATCGCTTACCCACTGCCTGTGTTTGATTCATCAAAATCTGTCTAAGCATCATCTCTAAACCAGCAATACTAGAGATATTACGTTTAGCGTTAGAACCGCCCAGATGTTGTTTGTTGGTATAAACCTGTGGCGTAAAGAGCACGGCTGATTCCATTTGCTCAGTTACTGTATAAGCAGAATGAGAGATCGAACAGATCAATTGTCGTCCTCGTCCCGCCTTTTTCGCAGCATTATAGTTAGTTAGCTCTTTGAGGAAAGTATCAGCTCGATCGGTTAAAGTTTGGGCTTTAACTTGCTGAGGCAACATCACAACTTGATTAACCCACTGCCGTAAATCGTCCCAACCATCTGCTAGCTTAAATTGAGCGACAATCGGTTCGATTAAGTTTGCAACGAAATTAATGATTGTTTGACCAGTTGCTCGAATATCTTCAAGACCAGGATTGAGATCGAGATATCTAGCTGAGAGGAAGTACCATTCGTAAGGAACGCCGCCAGTATTCCCTTTTAGCTTTTTCTCTTTAAGACTTTCATTAATTCGTTGCAGTTCTCGAATTTGTGGAGAATAACTTGTCAATCCTAAAAACTCAGCAACATGGTGAATTAATTCACTAGGGAGCAACTCAATCGCTGGTAATTCTACTAAATTCTTATCTTTTTTTCGAGCCTGCGATCGCTCTTTTCTAGCTGTTTCAAAGCGATCGCAACTATCACCCCAAATCTTGCGACTAATGACATCGCCAAACTCTGCTAGCTGGTCAATCCGAATATCATCCTTAAGCTGAAAGTCATAATCTGATGAAAGTACACCTAACTGCTGAAAATCTTTAAGTTTCTCACTACGACTAGGAGCGACTGATTTTTTGTTGCTAGATAGAATTCGGAGTGTGGCATCAAGTGCAATCTGTATTAATCCGCGATCGTCGCAAAACAAGGTGTAGTAATCGGCATATTTCATCCCCTTACCATCTCGCCCAAACCCAGTCTGTCGTAGCCGCAATTGACTGAAACAAAGTTGTTTAATTTTGGTAACAACGCGATCGCTTAGTCCATCAAAACTAACGGTTGGAGCATCCTTTAGAGCTAGATAGATAACTCCAGTGGGTAAATAAAGCAGAGGTTCATAATATATACATTCATCCGTATTAAGACTGGTGTGCGCCTCCATCACGGCATTATTCACTACGTTAGTTAGCACACCTCGATTTTCAGCAATACTATGATACGTGAGCCGAAGTTTGCCATCACTCAGGCTATGCATTAACTCCTTAAATTTTGTGTTTTCAGCATCTTGGGGATGTTTGATAATCGAAGCAAGGGAATCTGCTAAACAAGAGAGATCGGTAAGTTGGCGTAAGGTGCGATCTTTCAATTGAGGATTGAGTCCATACACAGAAAAATTCCAATTAGTATCCCAACGCCGTTGAGCGTTATAGGCTAAAACCAATAAATCATCTATATAATTTTGAGCAGTTTCTGGGGCATCAGGATTGACAAAATAATCAAGCCCTAACTGTTTTATCTTTTCACTAATAATTTGACGATGTTGCTCTAATGCAAGTTTACGACAATCATCTGGAGCATCAGGAAACTTCTCGAAATCGTGGAGGATAAATCCAGCAATCACTAATCTCCGTTCTTTTTCTCTCACCACGCGCTGAATAGTTGTATCTAATTGTTCTAAGCGTTGCTCGATCAAATTTGCAGGGAATAAACCATTTAAAAGATGAGTATTTAGCGACTGATCGGCAGCATTATCTCGTCGGACTTGAGTTTTGCCTTCGGCGGCTCGATCTCGATCTAGTTCGTCAAAAAATCTTCCACCCTTAGCAGTCACCCCGATCGCCACCCTAAGTAAATTTGGTAACACATATTCACTAAAGTCTCGCATAACTGGATCGTCTGGATTCAGTGCTTGGATTGCTTTCCGCAGCAGTTTGAGCGTTAGTAATTCTCGTTGAGGCGGTTCAATGGTGCGATCGCCACCCCCATCAAAGCCAAAATCTTCATCTAAATAGTCATCTTCTTCTTTCATTTCTATACCTATCTCTTCAGGAAAGACTGATAGCTGTTGCTCCGATTGTTTAGATTTCTTCTGCATTATCTACCTCTAGTGAATCTAAATAGTTTTGAATTGATTCAATGTAATCTGGAAAATAATCTAGAGCTTCTATTATCTTTGCAAATACATTCTGAGGCGTAAGGTCGTCGTATTCATGAGCTAATACATTACGAAAAGAACCTAGACTGGCAAGCTGATTTGCAAGTTCTGTAGAAATAAAATCAGACAAACCCATTTCAATAAATAAATCGGAGCTTGACTTAATTCTCTTACCAACAACTCGCTTCAATAATGATTTATTGATATCCAGTGCCGCTTGAATCACAAGTTCCAACAGCCTTTCCCCAATGATTTGCGTATCTGAGTCTGCTAAATACTGTTCGAGCGTATATTGCCGATAACGAGTAAGTCGATCGAGACGATCTGTCATTCGTTCTAATTTATTAGCGATCGTGTTCGGGTCAAGGTTACTCACGCTCGCCACCTCTGAAGAGCCGATTTAACTTTCTCCCGTACACTCTGTCTGTAGGCTTTTAGCTCTATATTCGATTTGAGTGAAGATTGATAGAACTGCTTAAACACCTCTGCTTCCTCCTGAAATAGGACTTCACCATCTCTCGCAACAACATGTTTTAGCCAAGGGGAACATGTCTCTAAATCCACTAAATCTATTTTGTCTTCTGGAAGATTCAATGCCTTTTCTAGAAATATTCTAAGCTTAAATGAATCCCAATCAAGTTTTTCATCATCCTTCCGCAATTTTTTGTCATATAGAACCGCAAAATCCCAATCACTCTGTTCATCATAATCTCCTCTTACCCTTGAGCCAAATAGAACTAGCATTTTCAGGCAGGGGATCTGTTCTATAATCTGCGAAATAGCTATCTTGATATCATTTACTGATTGAGGCTGCATAATTTTTATTCCACGATCAAAATTCTCTTCCATTGTCTGTCTCCTTGTGAATATAGTTGTTAGATATCTAATCTTCTAGTTAATGTCATCCAAAAGAATGGCAATTTGTTGAGGGTTGGGTAGTTGAGATTGAAGCTCTGCTGGTAAGCTATAGGTAATTTTATAAGTTGCGACCCCAATTGGTTTATTCAATTCACGCAGAGCATATTCAACAATTGTTTGCTCTTTTGACTTACACAAAACAATACCAATTGATGGATTTTCTTCTGGTAAGCGCACTAAATCGTCTAAAGCTGCCAGATAAAACTGCATTTTGCCAATATATTCTGGGATAAATTCTCCAATTTTCAATTCAACTGCAATTAAGCATTTTAAGCCACGATGATAAAGTAGTAAGTCAATAAAGTATTCTTTCCCAACAATTTCCAAGCGATATTGACTGCCTGTAAAGCTAAATATTCCTCCCATTTCTTGTAAAAAAGGTTCAACTCTACTGAGAATCGCTTTCTCTAGTTCACGATCGCTAAGTTCTAGAAAATCAAAAATATATTCATCTTTAACCGCTAATTTAGCTTGATTACGAATCTCTATTGCTACAGTTTGCTCGAAGTTCGTTTGATTGAGTAGCGTCTTCTCATAGGTTTGATTTTCGATTTGATGGATTAAAACATTTTTTGTCCAGCCAAACTTGCGAGTCATCTTGATATAAAACTCTTGCTCTAGCTTGTCTTTGCATT
>JBBRVV010000165.1:0-5339 GCA_038246525.1 Pseudanabaenales cyanobacterium | reverse complement strand
GGTACAACTAAAATCAGTGCTTGGGCTTATGATACGGATACAGGAAAATCCTTTCTTTTGAAAGTATCTGAAATTGGGGGAAGGTTGTGAACTTAATTTATGGTTTAAAGAATGTTCTCACAAGAACTTTTTTAGAAATTATTTTGATATTATTACTGATTTTGCCAGGGATTTTTTTAGGCTTCTGCATTCTTAAATATGGGGTGAATGTTCCTTATTTAGATCAATGGGCGATCGCTCGCATCTTGTTAAAAGTCTCAGATGGCACAATTAGTTTTCAGGATTTAATCGCTCCTTATTTTGAGCATCGAATGTTCTTCCCTCGGTTAATTATTATTGCTTTAGCTTTTTTATCTAATTGGAATGTGAAGGATGAAATGCTGGTTTCTTTTGGATTTGCCACTTTAATTTCTGTTAATCTTTTCCGTTATGGTGGCATTTCAATTAATTCTGGTGATTCACAGTTTGGATTTCATCAATCAAAAAATCTAAATTTGCTGATTGGTTTAGGCATTTTGACTAATCTTCTTATTTTCTCGCCGATTCAATGGGAAAACTGGCTGATGGGAATGTACTTTAAGTATTTTATGCCGATCGCTGCGATTTCTTCGGCGATTCTGATTTGTAGTAGCCGAATTAAAACTTTACTCAAGGTCTTTTACTGTACCATTCTCTCAACCTTCGCTACCTTTTCAATCGCTAATGGAATGATCTGCTGGCTAGTATTATTTCCCGTGCTTTTCCCAACTCGTCAAGAAATTCTTGCTCAAATTAAAGCTGTGTGGGTTTGGATCATTTGCTTTTTGCTATGTTTAGGATTCTATCTTTATAACTATAAAAGTCCGATCAAGGAATTTAGCCCTTTCTTTGTTGTTACTCATCCGATTGAAGCCTTAAATTTTCTGGTTGCCCTCTTAGGTACTCCTCTAGCTTTTGGTAGCGTATTCTCACCAGTTCTCCTTTCTTCCGTTCTAGGCAGTATTATTTTTGCACTTTTATTTGCTATCAGTATCTATATCTATCAATCTGGTGAGATGTTATGGCGCAGAAGTATTGGTTGGTTAGCGATCGCTGCTTATGCAATTCTCAGTGATGCAATTATTGTGTTAGGTAGAGTTTATTTTGGCATTGAGCAGGCAAATACTTCTCGCTACACGACTTTCTCAATCTATGCAATTGTCGCTTTAATTTATTTAATCGCTATAGTTGCCAGAGAGATTTATTCAGAGAAGATTAATATGGAGCGAGAGCAGCGATCGCGGCAAATTCCTTTTTCTTACCCAAATAATTATCTAAATCAAAGCCTTTGCGTATTATTAGCGATTTTTCTTTTCAGCTACACCCAAACCTTTAGTTTCAGCCTTAATAAAATGGCGGAAGTGAGAACTAGTCGCTTACAGGGGAAAGCCTGTTTATTAGCAATTAAAATCCTAGTAGAAGAAGACTGTCTCAAACAGCACATCAATCCCAAACTCTCAGTGGTAAAAGAAAGAGTAGAAAGATTAAATGACTTTGGTTTTTTGCAACCTCCCCTAATTAAGTCACCAGTTTTATTGAACTATAGAAACTAAGTCAAAATATCCGTACAAATTTTGAGACTTATGGTAACTTAGGTGACATTCTGCTACTTTTTACTCTAGATTTACCCCAGGGCGATCGCCATGTATATCAAGCAGATTGAACTATCGCGCTTCAAGTCCTTTGGTGGAACTACACCTGTGCCTTTGCTGCCTGGATTTACGGTGATCTCTGGCCCAAACGGTTCGGGCAAGTCCAATATCCTCGATGCTCTACTGTTTGGCTTGGGACTTTCTAGCTCAAAGGGAATGCGAGCCGATCGCCTGCCAGATCTGGTAAATCAAACCCATGCCAAAAAGGGACGCACGGTGGAAACCATTGTTACGGTTACTTTTGCCCTAGAGCAAGAGAATGAGTGGCAAGTAATGCGCAAATTGAGGGTAACGGGACAAGGTACCTACACTTCTACTTATTACATTGACCGCATTCCCTGCACCCTGACTGAATTGCATGAGCAACTGGCAAAGTTACATATTTATCCTGAAGGCTACAACGTGGTTTTACAGGGGGATGTTACCAGTATTATCTCGATGAATGCCCGCGATCGCCGCGAGATTATTGACGAACTAGCAGGAGTGGGAGAATTTGACCGCAAAATCAATCAGGCAAAGGACAAACTTGAAGATGTTCATGCTCAAGAGGAAAGATTTCGGATTGTCGAAACTGAATTGCAACAAACCCAAGAGAAATTAAAAGGCGATCGCCTCAAAGCCGAAAAATACCAAGCTTTACGCCTAGAACTGGAGCAATTATTAGCTGGAGAGGCAGTGTTACAACAGCGGGAATGTCAAGCAAAGCTGAATAAAACTAACAAAGAATTAGAAAAATGCCATCAGCTTGACCGAGAATTAAAAGAACAAATTGCAGATTTAACCTTTGCAATTACTGAAGCCAATCAAAACTTAGAGACCTTAAATCAACAAGTTCAAAAACTAGGCGAAGAAGAGTATCTCTCGCTTTCTACTAATATTGCTAGTCAAAATGCCGAACTGCGATCGCAACAACGACAAAAACAAGACTTAGATCAAGCCTTTGCAGCTAATCAACTAAACATTAACAAATTCCAAACCGAAATTGCTGAATACCAACAGCAGCAACAAAGCCTTACCCAAAAACTGCAAGAACAGAACGTAGGATTAGAAATCAAATTAAAGTTGAGAGATGCCCAAAAAGAAATCGTTGCATCCCAACAGCATCAACTGCGCGCGATTGCCGACTCCAGCAAAGAATGGATTGAACAGCAATCTCTGCTCTATCAACAACAAAGTTCACTCCAAACCAATTTAGCTACCCAACAACAAGAACAGGCAAGGCTACAGGAAGCTTTCTCAGGGCGATCGCAGCAGGAGCAAAATCAAAGCGCAGAATTAGCCGAAATCGCGGCAACTTTACCCGAATTAACTCAGGAATTAGTCAAAGCCGAAGATCAAATGCAGGAAGCACAGAGCCACATTCAAAGTGCTGCAACCATGCTAACAGAAGCTCAAACCGAAATTCAGGTGTGCCATCAGACCCGCGATCGCTTGCAACTAGAACAAAAAACCAAATCTCGTCAATTAGATAAACTAGAGGCAGAAGCGCGGGTAAGTCAGGAAGCGCAAAGCAATCGCACCATGCAGGTAATTTCTGCCCATCATCTCAAAGGGGTCTATGGCTTGGTGGCACAGCTAGGTAAGGTGGAACCCAGATACCAGTTAGCCTTGGAAATAGCCGCAGGTGGCAGACTAGCAAATATTGTAGTAGAAAGTGATGAAACTGCTTCCCAAGCAATTCAGATTCTCAAACAAGAACGCGCAGGCAGAGCCACTTTTTTACCGCTCAATCGACTCCACTCCCATCGATATCTGCCCAAAATCGATCAAGGAAATAGTGCAATTGAATATGCGCTGAATTTAATTGCCTTTGAACCTCGCTTTCTGAATGTCTTCGCCCATGTATTCGGTCATACTTTAGTATTTGAGAATTTATTGGCAGCGCGATCGCAAATTGGCAAGTTTCGGATGGTTACCCTGGATGGTGAATTGTTAGAAACTACAGGTGCAATTACTGGTGGAAGCGCGCCACAACGGAACGGAATGCACTTTGGCACCATGGCAGTAACTGAATCCAGCGAAGCGAAACAACTGCAAGAACGTCTGAGTGAAATTGAGCGAATGCTCCAGAAATTAGAATATCGGGTAAGGGCGGCTCAGTCTACACTTCAGCGCTACGAAGAACAAGTGCAACAGGGCAGGAATGCTCACCGCGAAGCCCAACTAATTAGCGATCGTCTGAGGAATCAGGTGAGTCAACTTTCTCAACGCCAGACTCAATTGCAAGCCAAAAACCAAGTACTTCAAAGTGAAATCTCGATCATTGAAGCCCAACTAACTTCTACCACCGAAGCGATTACTAACCTTGAACCCGAAGTGAAATCCGCAAGGGAGCGATTAGCTAATTGGGAAAATTCTGGTACACACAGCCAATGGCAAAGCTTACAAGCAGAATTGCAAACCCAAGAACAGCAGCTCAATCAAGCGGAATTGGAAGTCAGATCCCAGCAACAGCAAATCCTAGAGACCCAGAATCAAACTCAACTACTCCAAGATAAATCTCAACAGCGTCAAATCCGCCTCCAAGAGATTCGGAATAATCAAACTCAAAATCTCAACCAAAATAACGAAATTGCTCAACAAATTGAAGCACATCAGCAACAAATTGCTCAAGCGCAAATTCGACTTACCCAATTAGAACAAATTCTGCAAAGTACAAAACAAGAACGAGACAATAGCGATCGCCATCTCCGCAATTTGCAAAGCCAGCTACAGCAAGCTCAATGGCAAACCGAAAAGAATCAAGCTCGCCTACAAGAATTAGGATTACAACTTGAAGCCCTGAATCTACAACTGAACGAAATCGAACTACCCGATCCGCTGCCTACTATTCCACCAAATATGACTTTAGAGCAGCTTCAGCACGATCAACGCCGTTTGCAAAAGAAGCTTCAGTCAATGGAACCAGTAAATATGATGGCGATCGCCGAATTTGAAGCGACAACTACTCGCCTGAATGATCTTTCCCACCGCTTGGAAACCCTCAGTCAAGAGCGCACGGAGATTCTTTTAAGGATTGAAGACTTTACCACTCTACGTCAACGGGCATTTATGCAAGCATTTGAAGCAATTGATCTCAACTTCCAAGAGATTTTTGCCGAACTCTCCGATGGTGATGGACATCTTCAGCTTGAGAATCCATCTGCTCCCTTAAGTGGCGGTTTAACCCTAGTAGCTCATCCCAAAGGGAAACCTGTGCAGAACCTCTCATCTATGTCGGGAGGTGAAAAATCTCTCACCGCCTTAAGTTTCATCTTTGCTCTGCAACGCTATCGTCCTTCTCCTTTCTATGCCTTTGACGAAGTAGATATGTTCTTGGATGGCGCAAATGTGGAAAGGCTTTCTCGGATGGTGCGCAAACAGGCAAATCTAGCTCAATTTATTGTGGTTAGTCTACGTCGCCCGATGATCGAAGCGGCTGAACGCACAATTGGCGTAACTCAAGCTAGGGGCGCTCATACTCAGGTGCTTGGCTTAGAATTGAATTTAGGCTAAATAATATCGATTCTGATTGGGCAGGATCTTATTTATGATTCAGCGGTCGCCATATTTTTTGTTCACAGAGCTTTTATACTCTATAAGAATTGGCACTGTCTCGCTTGATATTTAGAAATCATGATCAAGTCTACTAGGTAAGAAATATGTCAATACCCCCTCTAGAAGAGTTGT
>JBBRVV010000164.1:0-5342 GCA_038246525.1 Pseudanabaenales cyanobacterium | reverse complement strand
ATGCCTCTGCCCGTAGTTGATATGTTGGCGACGGCGGCGATCAATGCCCAAATGGTGATGGAATTGGCAAAAGTCTATGGTTGCGAAATTAGCCTAGAGCAAGGCAAAGAACTGGCTGGCTCTCTGAGTAAAACCATGGCAAGCCTGGGAATTGTGAAGGGTGTAGTACGAATTATGACCGCGGCAATCTCGATTACGGTGGTGGGCTACCTGTTACGAGCAACGGTACAGGCGATCACAGCCGCCTATCTTACTCGGATTGCGGGCTATAGTTTTATGGCATATTTCAGCCAAAACCAAGACTGGGGCGATGGCGGCATGGCAGAGGTGGTTCAGCAGCAGTTTCAACTAAATCGCCGTGATCAGTTTGTCAAACTTTTTATCCAAGAGGCAATGAGTCGGGTACTGACAATCAAAAACTAAGTCAAGAATTAAGCCAAAAACTATCTCCAGAGCAGCATGGCATCACCAAAGGAATAGAATCGATAACTTTGAGCGATCGCTTCTTGATAAAGATCGAGTAAAAATTGGCGATCGCTCAAGAAAGAAGACACCAGCATCATCAAGCTAGATTTGGGCGTGTGGAAGTTAGTGATCAAACCATCCAAAACTCGCCATTGGTAGCCAGGATAAATCATTAAATTAGTCTTGCCAGTGAAAGGCTGGTAGTTACTGGTTTCGAGCGATCTTGCTACCGTAGTTCCCACCCCGATCACCCTGCCGCCTCTCGCTTTGGTAGCTTTGATCTTTTCAATCGTAGCGGCGTTCACCTCTAGCCATTCTTGGTGAATCTGATGATCGCGAATATCCTCCGCTTCCACTGGTCTAAAAGTGCCAATCCCCACATGGAGCGTAATAAAATCCAGTTCTATCCCTTGTTGTTTTAAGGTTTCTAGTAAGTCTAAAGTAAAGTGTAGCCCAGCGGTAGGGGCAGCGATCGCGCCTGCTTGTTCGGCATAGACGGTTTGATATTGATGTGGCTCAGACTTGGAGTTAGTGATGTATGGCGGCAAAGGTGTTACACCCAAATCGGCAATTGATTCTAATAAAGTTTTGCCAGGTGGAAGCTGAAACGCTAACTCTCTGCCGCGAATTTCTGGACATAATCCTACTATCTGGGCACTTAAACCGCCGCCAAATAAAATTGTGCTACCAATTGGTAATTTTTTGCCTGGTTTAACCAATGCTTGCCAGTGATCGCTTTTACCTTCACCTACCACCTGATCAGAAAGCAGAACTTCTACCGCTAACCCACTGGGAGTCTGTCCATAGAGGCGGGCAGGGATCACCTTAGTGTTATTCATCACCAACAAATCGCCAGGGCGCAGGAACTTAGGCAATTGATAGAAATACTGATGGCTAAAACTTTTGTCGGCATTGACTAAAAATAACCGAGAGCGATCGCGTGGCGTTACTGGGTCTTGAGCGATTAAGTGTTCTGGCAAAAAATAATCGTAGGCACTCAGACTAAAATCTAATTCAATATTGGACATGGAAGTTGTAAGTATAGCGATCGCATTTTATCCGATCAATCACCGCGAATTAGCTCCTCTCCACCGTCTTATTCTCTGCTTTAGAGCTCGAGCCAGATTAACTAGGGAAGTCAAGATCTTGCCCTAACTTGTAAGGTATGATCATCCCCAGACTTTACGAATTTGAGAAAGATTTATGGCTGTCAGCACCACACCAGCATTTTGTCAGGGAATTCAATACTTCAGCGACATAGCCCTAGATCCTAAATATAGTCAGCCTGCGATCGCGCTTGAGGCAAAAAATATTTCCAGCCCCACTGATCCCAATGCCGTTTATCAAACCCTGCTCTATGCCGATGCGCTCCGCTACTTAACGCTCCAAGTCACAAGCAGTAAAGCTTCAGGACACCCAGGCGGATTTGCTAGTCAGGCGGAGGCTTATGCCGCCTTGGTAATGTTGGGGTACAAAAATATTCTGACCGAAGTAGGACATCACGCCCCAGGTTTCTATAGCGCTATGTTTTTAGATCGCTCCCTAGAAGATATGGGCATTTCTACCGTGCAAGAGCTACGCGATCGCTTCCGCGAAACCCACGGACTTTTGGGGCATCTTTCGGGCTTCATTCCTGGCATTCTTGCTCCTGCGGGACCTTTGGGTCAGGGACAACACTTTGCAATGGCGGCGGCATTACTCCATCCTGGTACTCTTTTCCCCTTCACTATTGGCGATGGCGGCTTAGGCGAACCCTACCCGATGAGTAGCATGGCGCACTTCCATACAGCCTTCCCCAAGGTAACCAACTTTTTGCCTGTATTGGTTTGGAACGGATTTAGCCAAGAGCATCACAGTATGGTTTCCCTCAAAACTAACGCCGAAATGATCGCCTACTGGCAGGGTAACGGCTTTGAAGAGGTGATCTTGATCAATGCCAAGCACTTCGACGATCAGGCGCAAGCGGGCGAATATGTTGACAGTACTATTTTTTCCGAGAAACAGCGTCTAGCCTTTACCCAAGCGGTTTTAGCAGGTGTAGACCAGGCAGCAAAATTAGCGCTTAATGGCAAGCTCACAGTTTTTATTATCAAGCAACTCAAAGGCGCAGGCGTTCATGCCCTCGGCGCAAAGTCCCACAATCTCTACCCAAAAGATACGCTGGAAGCCCCACATATTATTGAAGCCTTAAAAAATCGAGCTTTATCTCTAGAGGCTTGGCAGTTAGTACGGACAAATTGTGAAAGGGCGGGTGGTGCACCTGCATCTAAGATTGCAGTAACTGAGTTTGAGCGAGCTTTGCCAGATTTAGGCACTTTACCCTTGGAAGAATTTCCCCTAAGCAAATCAGGGGCTGAACTCAAAGTCGCAACTACGGTAATGGGCAAAATAGTAGCAACTGTGGGTGAACGCGACCGCGCATTTTTGGTCACAAACGCGGATGGAAACGAAGCTTCAGGGATTGCCAATATCAACCAAGCGCTAAAAATCATTCATCCCACCGAAGATAGCCTCTACAACCAAACCGCAACTGGTCAAGTCTATGAGCCACTTTCCGAAGATGCTTGTGCAGGGTTAGCTGTAGGTTTAGCTTTAATGGGAGCGCGATCGCTTTGGTGTTCCTATGAATCTTTTGCAATCAATGGTTTACCTATTTGGCAGACCGTCACCCAGGCAATGGCAGAACTACGTCGCCCCACACCTTCTACCATTTGTTTATTTACCGCAGGCGCACTGGAGCAAGGACGGAATGGCTGGACCCACCAACGACCTGAAATTGAAGCTTACTTCGCGGCAATGATGCGTAATGGCAATGTATTTCCGCTCTTCCCAGCCGATGCTAACGCCATTCAAGTTTGTTATGACTGGGCGCTCACTACTAAAAATAAGGGAATAGTAATTACTGCCAGCAAGTCACCTCTACCAATTCGTACTACTTTTGCCCAAACCCGTCAAGGATTAGAAGATGGCGCTGTAGTTTTACAGGAGATTCCAGGCAGCCAATCAGTAGTTTTTGCGGTAATCGGCGACATCACCCTCAATCCAGTATTTGAAGCTGCTAAGCAACTAGAAGCCCAAGGAATTGGTTCCCGCATCGTTTCGGTAATTAATCCCCGCCGCCTCTATCGCCCTGGTGATACTGCCTGGGAAACCTGTTCTCAGTCTGATGGTATTTTCCTAAATGACTCTAAGTTTGAGCAAATCTTTGGCGGAGACCCTAAAGATACTGTTTTACTCGGTGTAATCGGTGGTGCATCTGCCCTATTAGAACCAATTATGCTCCGCAGTAAGCTCAAGCGCGATACTTTTGCTTGGAAGAGAGGCGAAACTACAGCCACAGCCCCGCAGTTGATGGCATTTAATGGCTTGACTTCAGCTAATTTAAGCGATCGCGCCCAAATCTTATTAAAAAACTAAAAAAATAAGGGGCATATAGCCCCCAGATTCAAATATTTAATTGTTCAAAACTTATCTACAAATAGAGTTACTGCCTGGGGTAGCATCGGGGTAGAAAGTACGAATCCCACCATTCTTAGCAACAAACACAGTAGTGAAAGTCTTACCGTTATCAGTTACTTGCAAATGACAAGCTTGGCTAGTGCCAGAAGTATTTGGGTTAGTCTTGTAAGCCTTAGCAACGATCGTCAAAATCTCTTCAGCATTCAAAGTGTAGCCGTAACCCTTAACCGAAGACTGGGCAAAGCCGCTACCCACTTTCATCTTAACGCCCATGGTGTAAACAGCACCTGGAATCACTTCTTCTCTCGAAGTATTGTTAACCAAGCGACCAGCCAAACCTTTTTGTTGCAACTCTAAATAACGACCATAAAAGTGCAATCCACCAATTGAGCCACCTAAAGAAGGCTCACCACAAATTACATGGTCAAAGCCCTTAGCCACAAACCATACATTAGCGAGATCATCGAGGAAAGCAGTGGTGCTGGTGCGCCCTGAAACTAAAAATCCACCTAAGCCAGACTTAATATTTGCCAGCACGGTAGGATTATTGTTCAATAGGGTTTTGAAACTAGTAGGGCTAACTACAGTACCAGGAGCGCCACACAATGTGTTAACCGCATTATCAAAAGAGTTGAGGATAGGAGCAACAGGGGTCGCATCAGCTGGAGAGCCATAGGCTAAACCAGATACAGGATTGTTTACATTATCAAAAAATACGCCTGTGCCAGGAGGTAGAGTTACTCCAGTACCAGTTCCACCACCACCCGTAGGCGTACCATAGGTACCACAGCTAAGAGCCATCCAGCGTCTGCCGCTAAATCCAGAACCTTCCACATAGGCATGGGTACCAGGGGTATTGTTTTCACCCACAGCTCTCAAAGCGGTTCCACTGCTGATACTAATAGGATTGCTGCCGCTAATAGAGGTAGTAGCACTACAGCTTCGAGTCAAGGTAAAAGTCTTAGGTTGAGAGAAGAAAGCCTGAGCATTTGCTTCAAGTGCGAAGCCGCCAAGCGCTATAAAAATGGATAATCCTTGAGCTAATTTGAAGTTAGAAATTTGGTACATGGTTTGGAGATGTGAATCGATAAAAGTGAAGATGGAATAATAACTAACCTAAAGAATGGTGATGCGATCAAATTGCACTACCTTGTCAGTTAGAATCGCTGCCGAAATAAATCTTTTTTTTGAGTAAACAATTTGCTCAACTTTATAAACTCTACCCAACTAGACTCCTTTGTGTTCACCTATTCCCAAAGGTTAATTGAACCTTAAACCCTCTTTAACCTTAGCTTTATGCAGCCCGAATTTTCTGGTCAGTAATCTCCATCGTTAAGCCTACTTTGGAGCTCTTCTAAAATATTTAAGGCGGTTTCTAAGAAATAAATTACCCAGGTATTACATCTTTAAAACCCATT
>JBBRVV010000163.1:0-5431 GCA_038246525.1 Pseudanabaenales cyanobacterium | reverse complement strand
CAGAGATTACTTAAGTAATCTTGCTGTGAATTGTTACTGTAAATTAACTGTGAATTGTTTGTGAGTACTTGATTAAAATCTTGATAGGTAATTGCCTGTCAGAAACTCATCTACCTTGAGAAACATAGTTTGAGAAATATAACTTGAGTTACATTACTTGAGTAGCTTGTCTATTGTTAGGATTATCCTGCATTAGAAAGAGACTAAACTAAATACTCACTCAACTTTAAAAAATTTAATCAAACAGTTTCATGCTCTAGGTTTTCATTCTGAGTTTTATATTCATTAGATTTTAATTGTTTGGCTGAGTTAAAATGATTTGCAAATCTGCACAAATTATTGATTAATTCCTAAATAAATACTAAATCTTTATTGTAATGTATTTGAGCGTAGAAGCCCTCTATCATAACTTACATCTAACAGATAAGTCAATAGTGGTTTTGAATTAGTTTTAATCTTAGCTATCCTCATCTTTATAAAACCATATTTTTATAAAATGCCTTTGATAATTATTTTGGCGTTATGCTAATAGGCTTGTCTTACGACTTACAAGAATCGTTTGGAGATATATACTAATTATGACTTGCGCCAGATTAATTTGGTTATAAGTCTTTGGGGCTGTGGCTCAGTTGGATAGAGCAAGCGCCTCCTAAGCGCTAGGTCGGCGGTTCAAGTCCGCCCAGTCCCGTAATTTAGCCATGAATTTGGCGGATTCTAAGTAAATCAATCAAAACTAAGAAAGGATCGCGCCAAATTTTGACTTTGCTGCGTTTATCATCTATCCAAACCACTGGTACTTCTTTGATCTGGTAGCCTTTCTTGAGCGCTAGGTAGAGTAATTCCACATCGAATGAGAAGCCAGTCATTTGCATTTGCGCAAAGATTTCCCTAGCTAGATCGCCACTTAGCAGCTTGAAGCCGCACTGAGTGTCTCGAATTTTTGACTGCAAAGCTAGTCGGGCTAACAGATTGAAGCCCTCGCCAATAATCACGCGGTAAAGCGGCTGGCGCACAGTGATAGCACTATCTCGCCGATTGCCAATGGCAATATCTGCGCCTTGGTCGAGTTCTGTTTGAAGTTTAGCTAACTCTGTAATAGGGGTAGAGCCATCGGCATCAGAGAAAAGAATGCGATCGCCCGTTGAGGCTAAAACTCCAGTTCGGACGGCGGCACCTTTACCACGGTTTTGTGGTTGAGAAATAATTTTTAGGGCTAGTTCGTCTACTTTTTGAACTTGCTCAGCGATCGCTACCAAAGTATCATCCATGCTGCCATCATCTACAATAATTAGCTCCCAACTGTAAGTTTGTTGACTTAAATATTCTAAAAAAAGCTCTAGGGTACGAGGCAAGCGATCACGCTCGTTATAGGCAGGAATTACGATAGACAAAAACGTCATGGGCGGGAACTAACTAGATTGCCTGTAATATTAACTTTGTCAGATCAAAGCTACTTGATTAAATTTAATAAAATCTGTACGCAATCGTTAGATAATTTTGCAGAATGCTTTCAAAAACTCTTAAAAAAAAGTCTTAAATTTTGACGCTTATGTTACTGCTTACGGTATTCAAAAGACTACAACAAACTCTCCTGCGCTTTGTAATTCGCCCTGTAATTTTTGGTGGACTGGTTTTGTGTCTGATGATTATCTCTTTCCCAATCTCTGACTTAGCGATCGCTCAACCGAATCCCAATGCGCTCGCCAGGTTAATGATAATTAAGGAGAGATTTAGCAAGTTGGAAAACTATGTTGTCGCCCAAGATTGGACTACGATTAAGACCTATATTCATGGACCATTTGGTGGAGTGCGCCAAGATATCCGCTTAGCAACGGCAGGGCTGTCGCCAAAAGAGCGGGCAGTAGCTAAAAATCTGACCAAGAAGTTTGTTGATGACTTAGTGAAAATTGACTTTGCCGCAAGCGATCGCGATGTAGATCGCACTGAGACAGCCTTTGATCTGGCTAGGCAGGACTTTGAGCAACTTGTGGATTTAATTGAGAATTCTTAAATTTAATTTTAGGTTTTTAAGAGGGGAGACTATCTAGAAAATTCTAATATTTATCTAAATTTTCTTCCCCAAATTCCTAAACCTCTTTAAATTACGCCGCAGCCGCAGGCAGCTTTTCCACAGCCAAGATTGGCAGAGTTGCCAGTATGACCATCGGCACAAGCTTGACTACAATAGGAAAGACTATTTACTACTACTGCCCGATCGCTAGCAACTTCACAACTGCAATTTTTTCCACACGCACATCTTACTAATTCTAATGTAGCCATAATTAATTCTAAAGATTTGATAATGGTTTAACTATATTAGAATAGCTGAACACCTATTCATATGTCAATATATACTCCTTTCCTACTGTCAAAATAGACATTAGTGAAATGGGGTTACTGGGTGAATCCCCCACACCCCCCATAACAGTAATTTTTGACTGGGATGGGAGTAAGAGTTAGTTATTTTTGAAAATTTAGGTGGAAATAGTCTTGTCTAAGTTAGAAGTTGATTTGTTAGATTGTGAGACTAATTGCACGGTTGATTTAGCGATCGCTCTACTGCGAGATCAAGCCTTGGCAACCGAGCAAGCGCAGCAAATGGCAGAGTTTTTTGGCATGTTGGGGGATGCAAATCGACTGCGAATTTTATCAATCTTGGCGCAGCAGGAGCTTTGTGTGCATGATTTGGCGGTGGTAGTAGAGATGAGTGAATCGGCGGTTTCCCATCAGCTACGAATTTTACGTACTATGCGTCTGGTAAGTTTTCGCAAGGAAAAGCGTAAAGTTTTTTACCGATTGCTAGATCACCATGTTTTGGAACTTTATCAAGCAGTGTTTGAGCATTTACAGGAGACTAAAAGTTAAATAGGTCGAAACTACGGGTAAGCCGATCTAAGTTAAAAAATCTAAGTTAAAAAATCTAAGTTAAAAAATCTAAGTTAAAAAATCTAAGTTAAAAAATAAAAAAGATGCAAGCTAACCCGCATCTAAAATTCTTATTTGGTTTTAATTTATTTTTTATCTATTAGTCGTCATAGATCCGACATTCAACTGCATCAGGATTATCATCACAGAACTTTTCTAGAGAATTCTTAGGTTTTTCTAGTTTTTGATGAGAAACCTCAGCCTGCATTTCCTCGACTGCATCCCAGGCGGCTGCACATTCGGGAGAACTGGTACCGCTAATATCACAGGCGGCTCTAGCAGAAAGGATTTCTTCTTGGACTTTTTCTTGGAGATTACTCATGTAGTTTGATTTTCCTATTCACTGGCTCAGATATTAACAAATTTAGCCTAAACCTGCATCACCTTGTGGGCAGAATCGCTTGTCTAAACTAGCTTGAACTAAACAGGGCTTGAATTCTAGCCATTCCATAAGATTAGATTAAATCTTGGATACTCACCCCGCACATTCCCAGCAGCAGGCAGAAACCAATCCAAACATTCTGACGAAAGAGGGCTTGGTAAATAGAACTAGCCAGATCTGGTTGAATTAGTTGCCAATACTGCCAAATCCATAAAATTGTGGCGATCGCCCAAGCAAATAAGTGAGGATAGCCAAGTTTCATGTCTATGCCTAACCAAAGTAATAGGCTGGAAGCGATTATAAAAAAAGCTAAAATTCCAAGCTGAGTAAATTCTCCGAGAAAGATAGCGCTAGATTTAATTCCAATACGCAGATCATCCGGGCGATCGCTAAGAGCATAAATGGTATCAAACCCCAATGTCCAGGCAACTACTGCCCCCCAAAGTGCCCAAGTATGCAGATCCAAACTTCCAACTACCGCCGCCCAAGGAATTAGGACGCTGAAGCCCCAAGCGATCGATAGCACTAACTGTGGTACTGGGAAAAAACGTTTGCAAGCGGGATAGAAGCAGATTACGGGTACTGCGGCAAGACTCAAGCTAAAACTGAGCAGGTTAAGATAGGCTGCGGCTAGAAAGGCACAGACACCTGCAACTGCTAAAACTACTAAGCCAATACTTAAAGATAGCGATCGCGCTGCTAAAGGTCTAGCTTTGGTACGTTCTACTTGAATATCTAGGTCACGATCCCAGAGATCGTTGATCACACAACCCGCCGCACTGGTGGCAAGGCTGCCTAGCACTACGATTATCAAAAGATTTAGCTGGGGCACAGTACCTGCAACATGGGAGGCTAGTACTAACGACCACAGGGCAGGTAGCATCAAGATCAGTCTTCCTGCGGGTTTATCCCAGCGTAAAAGACGGATAACTTTTTCAAAGGTGGTCTCGGTTTCGATCACTGATGTCATAGACTTCAGGGCAAGCTAATAAGATTAGATCTCAATTTTAGTCTAAATTTTTGGCTGAGCTAAAGGAACTTGATTTGCTGAAAGATTTTTAAGCTGACAGAAGATTTTACTAAGTTTTTTTACTAAGTTTTTTGATTAGCGATCGCGTAGAGACAATGTGACGCTGTAAGCCTAGGATTTCTGGTGCAATACCCAGGGCTAAGCCAATTAGTTGAGAAAGATGCAAAATTGGAATACCTAATTTTTGACCAATCACTTTTTCTACTTCAGGTTGACGCGAATCCAAATTCAAATGACAGAGCGGACAGGGAGTGACAATACATTCTGCCCCTGCGGCGATCGCTTCACTTAGATGCCTACCTGCTAAAGAAAATGAGGCCTTGGTGGCATAACTAGAAATCGGCCAGCCACAACATTGCACTCTGCCCTCGTAATAAATTGGTTCTGCACCTAAGGCACGGAAGAGATTTTCCATAGACTCTGGGTGATAGGGATCATCAAACCGAGTCACAGTTTGGGCACGAAGCAGATAGCAGCCATAAAAAGCCGCACATTTAAGTTGGGCAAGAGGCTTGATCACTTTAGACTGGAGCCGTTCTAAACCATAGTCGCGTACCAAAATCCAAAGCAAATGTAAGACTTCCTCTGTGCCTTGATATTGTTCGCCATTCGCTTCTAAGATTTGATTTACTTCGGTGCGGTAATCGCGATCGCCTTTAAGTTTGTCATTGACCCGACCAATTACGCCTTGACAAGTGCTGCATTGGGTCATTAAGGGAAGTTGCAGTTTCTCAGCCAGGGCAATATTGCGGGCATTTACTGTATCTTCTAGCAACTGATCGGTTTCTTTAAAAGTGCCAGAACCACAACAGGAAGCGCGTTCAAGTTCGACTAATTCAATTTCTAATGCCTGAGCGATCGCGATCGTTGAAGCATGGAGTTCTTTACAAGCGCCTTTTGCCACACAGCCAGGATAGTAAGCATATCTTAGGGTTGGATTCATAATTCTTACTTTTCAGAATTCATCCTCTTCAGGAATCTTAGGGGTTGGTGGGCAAATTTGAATTAAGAAATCAATCAGTGCGAGTGAGAACTGCTTCTAAATTACTCACCAAGCAAGAGCCAGAAACCAGGCTGTGACTAAGAAAGTAAGT
>JBBRVV010000162.1:0-5448 GCA_038246525.1 Pseudanabaenales cyanobacterium | reverse complement strand
TTAAGACAATTACAGATCTTGCCACTATGAGATTAAGAGCTATAGTCAGATCCCTTGTCGTAGGGCGAACCTGTATGTACGCCCCAATATACTTAAATCTGGAGTGAGAAGAAATATATTTAATTTATAGTTCTAAAAGTAGAAATATACGGTTAATTTGATTCATTACGACTGTGAGCATTACATTTAAGATACAACTTTTTGGCGTTTTTAATTTTTAGGATGTTTTGAGTTGACTCTCAAGCCCTTTTCCAAGTGGGTAAGCCCAATAAAACTTAAGATGGCTTCAGGCTAGGTAAAGACTCTAGCCCACTGTGTTACATTTAGTTAGCCTGGTTGGCTCCTCATCTACTCATAACTATGTCTGACCGCCTTATCCTCCTAGATTTTGAAAAACCTTTAATTGAGTTAGAGCTAAGAATTGAGCAAATTCGGACCCTAGCCCTAGATAACGGCGTAGATGTAAGTGAGCAGATTCAGAAGTTAGAAGCCCGTGCTGACCAGTTGCGCCATGAAATTTTTAGCAATCTTACGCCCATGCAGCGAATGCAGATTGCCCGCCACCCCCGCCGACCCAGTACCCTAGACTACATTCAAGCAATTTCCGATGACTGGATTGAGCTTCATGGCGATCGCCGTGGCAATGATGATCCCGCCCTGGTCGCAGGCTTAGGCAAGATTGGCAATTATGGTGTAGTGATTTTGGGGCATCAAAAAGGCAGGGACACTAAAGATAATGTGAAACGCAATTTTGGCATGGCATCTCCTGGCGGCTATCGCAAAGCCTTGCGGTTAATGGAACACGCGGATCGGTTTGGGATGCCAATTATTAGCTTTATTGATACTCCAGGTGCATATCCAGGGGTGGCAGGCGAAGAACAGGGACAGGGTGAAGCGATCGCTGTAAATTTGCGGCAAATGTTTAGCTTTAGAGTGCCGATTATTTGCACAGTAATTGGCGAAGGTGGCTCAGGTGGCGCATTAGGGATCGGCGTGGGTGATCATTTAATGATGTTTGAGCATTCGATATATACTGTGGCGACTCCAGAGGCTTGTGCCGCGATTTTATGGCGTGATGCTGCCAAAGCTCCCAAAGCCGCCGAGGCATTAAAGATCACATCTACAGATTTAGCTCATCTTGGCATTATTGACCAGGTTTTGCCTGAACCAATTAGCGGTGCTCACCGTAACCCGCTTCAAGCAGCCGCCACGCTCAAGACTGCTCTTTTAGAAAATCTAGATCTTTTGAGTCAGATTGATCCAAGCGATCGCCGCGAAAAGAGGTACGAGAAATTTCGGCGCATTGGTGTATTTCTAGAATCCTAAGATAATCACGCTTAAACTCAGCCAAAATAGGTAAAGTTCTAGACATTAACAAACCATAGACAGCTAAAATCGAGCAATATGGGAATAGCACAAGGAAAAATCAGGAAAAATCTCTATGCAGTATCTAGTAATGGATCTTCGCCAACGTTTCTTGGGCACAATTGACCGCACCACCTCGATCGCCGTTGGAGAAGTTTTTCAGACTAATGACACCAAGTCATACACCGTAGTCAGAATTGAGGAATCTCGCAGTCCACACAAACCAATCAAATCCCTCACGGTAATTGCGGCAAGTCAGCCAAAAGTTGGAGTTGAAAATATCTGATCTGTTTTACTTGAGATGATAAAACTGGAAAATCTGCACTTTAACCAATTGAATATTCAGGTATAGCCCCAATCTTGGCTAAAGCCATACTTTTACTAATTAATTCTGCACCTGAACCTATTAGTCAAATTTATTTAAGGTTGTATCGACATATAGGATTAATATTGATGGGCTAGTGCAAATTAGTCCATCTTTTTTATGCCAGAGGATATCTGATTTATCGGTGGAAGTATGTCAATTCGACTTAGTTTTGTTTCGAGAGCAGCATTCTAAATTAGATTGGCAGCAATACTTCTCAAATCGTTCAATTTACTACAATATTTTATCTATTTATGAGTAAGGGACTTCACCCTATAGTTCAGCTTCAGACTGTAAGTCTATTTGCCAATTGCCATAGAAGCTCAGAACTAAACCTACTAGACGAGTGACCACTTTAATATCACTTAAATTGCTGCCCAAATTAATTTTCCAGCCTTGCTTCAAGTCATCTCCAGTCGCCTTCAACAAATCCTGTTCCAAAACTTGATCTGACTGGATGGCGATCGCTGCAATTTGACTATCTTTGTAGTTAAAAGTAAGACTTTCTTGCCAAAGCAAATTTGTAGTAATTCCAGGAAGCTGACCTAGATGAGCCGCCAGTTCATAATACATTGCCAGAGGTAAGGGCGGTTGAAAGGTAACCCTTAAGCGGCAAAGTACAGAAGTTTGAGAGGCAGAATCACAACTAAGCACGTTCCAAACCATCCTCAGCGATCGCATAATTGAGACTGGCACTCAAGTTAGAATCGGTGCCAGAAATACTGGTAGAGCCATTAGGTTTAATCGCCTGCGTGATCGGGATATTGCAGCAATTTACCTGATCGATACAGACTTTTCCAGACTGCAACGCCCAACGCAATAGACCCACCCGATTATAAGTATTAGTCTTATTCAAAATATTACTAATATGATTGTCAACCGTGCGCTTACTAATTTCTAAAACTACGGAAATTTCCTGGTTAGTTTGTCCTGCTGCCACTAAATCTATCACCTGTAACTCACGATCAGAGAGGGGGGTGGGGGTCGTTTCTTGCTTGGGATCAAGCTGGGCAGTGCTAGAGGTCATAGGATGCTAAATTTACTCGGTGCA
Organism: Pseudanabaenales cyanobacterium; assembly: GCA_038246525.1. Taxonomy (GTDB): domain Bacteria; phylum Cyanobacteriota; class Cyanobacteriia; order Pseudanabaenales; family Pseudanabaenaceae; genus JANRLH01. The sequence goes on along the minus strand of JBBRVV010000162.1, from coordinate 2,668 downwards.
ATGGTTATATTATCCTAACAATTTATCTATATGTTAGTGGGGTAAATTATAGCTAGAATCTGGTCAATAAATAATGGTTTCTAACCATTTTGGTGCACTGGGGATCGAGTTACCAAGCCGTTCAAACAATAGCAGCGCAACCAGGTGTACCAATAACATATAAATAAAATTACTGCCTACTAATCCCGCGATCGCAAATATTTGCACAACCCATAAAGTAGGCTGATCCAATGACCCAAACATTTGCCAGAGCCAGCCCAAAAAACTAGTCATCTGCACAGTGATATAGACCCACAGGTTTTCACCCACCATTACTGAGAGCAAAGATACCTGAAAAACCGAGCCTAGGGTGCAAAGAAAAGTACCAAGCGGAATCGAAATTGCCCAGGGAAATTGCCGTTTCCATAGATAGCCCAGTAATATGCCCAAGAAGCCAAACGGGATCACAAATTGGATGCTGCGCAATGGTCCCATCAACACTGACAGGAGTAAGAGCGTCACCAGCATAGTTTTCCAAGCGGGTTTTGCGCCCCAACGCAAATAAATTAAAGCGATCGGCATCGCATAGAACATTCGCAAAAGCGGCCCAGCTGGGAAATAGGTATTAATCAAAAAAATAGTAGCGGTCACACTAGCCATAAAGGCAGACTCAACCATTGCACGGGTCGGGACTAGTTGCTCAGACTTAGTTTTAATACTTGGCTCGGAGACTTGTTCAAATTGATTGGATAATTTTTGGGTCATATTAGCTTTCTGATTGCTTGTCGAGTCTATTGGCAGCATGATCGGTGGTATCAAGTAAAGCGCGATCGCGTCCATAGAGCCACCATAGTCCCCAAAGTCCGCCAGAAATTGCGACTAGACTAATGATCTGGGCAATGCGTAGGCTACCAGTCAGCATTAAACTATCGGTGCGCAATCCTTCAATCCAAAATCGCCCTAGGCTATAGGCAATCAAGTAAATCAGGGCTAAAGTGCCACGTTTGGCAGGCAGACGATAGAAAACCAACAGTAAAATCGCAAATACGCCTAAATTCCAAATTGATTCATATAAAAAAGTTGGATGGAAATATGCCTGGTTTGCAAAGCCTTCGGGTCGGCGATCGCTAGGAATAAAAAGCTTCCAAGGCAGATCTGTAGGTGCGCCAAAAGCCTCAGAGTTGAAAAAATTACCCCACCGCCCAATTGCTTGACCCAAAATTAATGAAGGAGCCACTAGATCTGCTAACTGCCAGAAAGATACTTGGTGTTTGCGCGCAAACAAAATCGCGGCGATCGTGCCGCCAATAATTGCCCCATGAATGGCAATTCCTCCTTCCCAAATTGCCAAAATATGCCAAGGCTGACTACGAAACTTATCCCAACTAAATGCCACATAGTAGAGCCTAGCAGCAGGAATCGCACCGAGAATCAACCAGGTAACTAAGTCCAACAATAGATCAGGATCAAGCTGCCGCCGTTTTGCTAATCTTTGGGCTAAAAGTGTGCCTAAAATCACGGCGAGGGCAATTAGAAATCCATACCAACGGATTTGGACAAATCCCAGATCGAACATAATCGCCCCTGGAGAAGTAAAAGCCAGAAGAGTTTGCACCATAAAAATCGTACTTACAGACCGCAGCTAACAGTTTTAAGAATTTTGGCTGATGGAGCTAGTCTAGCTTAAGGTTTAAGCCTGTCATGACATTAAAACGGAGGCATCTTGCCATTAGCCAGTCTGAGCAGCAAAGCTCTTTGGGAGTAATTGATAAAAATTGAGCAATCTGCCATAGTTTAAAATTCTTACATTAATAGCCAAATCATTCAATCGATTTGTAATAGATTTTATAGCTCGGTGACGATATGAGAACTGGCACAGGCGATCGCTAATCAACTCAAAATAGATCTGATACTAGATTTCAGTAATTTGGAAATCAAAAAATGAAAAATAATTTAGATACCTTATTATCCTTTCTTAGGAAAGGAGCAGTCGTTGGTGGAGCTATTGGTGCAATGGGTAGGATCTGTCGTTTTTACAGGTATTCTAGCCCTAGGTGGGGGCAATGGCAGTATCTGGGTGTTTGTAGTGGTAGGCTTTTTTGGGGGAGCAGCCTCTGGAGCATACTATGGAGCCTGCTTTGGTCTGTTTTTTTGGCTGCTATGGGCGATCTGGAAACTTTTTTGTGATGAATTAAGGAAAACTGGAAAAAGGTAATTAGGACGATAGCTGACTATAATTAAGCCATTCAACCTTACCCAAAGAGAAAATGAAAATCCTAGTTCTACATGGTGCGAATCTGAATATGTTGGGGAAGAGAGAACCTGAAATCTATGGCACTCTCACTTTATCGCAGATTAATGATTTACTTTTAGCCGATGGGAAAGAATTGGAAGTAGAGCTTGATTTTTTTCAATCTAACCATGAAGGGAATCTAATCGATGCGATCCATGCTGCTTGGCAAGTGCAAGATGGAATTGTGATCAATCCAGGTGGCTTTACCCATACCAGTGTGGTGCTTAGGGATGCGATCGCTGCTGTAAGTATTCCCACAGTAGAAGTGCATTTAAGCAATATTCACAAAAGAGAAGAGTTTCGCCATTATTCCTATATTGCTCCTTTAGCGATCGGACAGATTAGTGGTTTTGGCGCAGATAGTTATCGACTGGGATTAAGAGCTTTGGTTAATTT
>JBBRVV010000161.1:0-5448 GCA_038246525.1 Pseudanabaenales cyanobacterium | reverse complement strand
GATGAGGCAATCGCCCTGTTGGTTGACCTCAAACATAAGCGAGCACAGAACTTCTGTCACTACCTTGAAAAACATCGACACCGGATTGTGAATTACGCTTACTATCAGGCTGAAGCCATCTGCTCTATTGGTTCTGGGGGGGTGGAGTCAGCCATCAAACAAATTGACCGTCGCATCCAGATCTCGGGAGCACAGTGGAAGGCTGAAAACGTTCCTCAAGTCCTTGCCCATCGTGCCACTTATCTCAATGGTTTATTCTCTCTATAAGGTGACATGCTCCCATAGCGATCTGGGTTTACACTGCTTCAGCTAGCTACTCTAATATCTCCACGGATAGTCAGCTCAAAAAATATAAAGGAATCATGATTAAATCCAGATACCTCCAAAATCGACCCGAACATGCGTCAAACCATAGATTACAAAGGAAACAAGTATCGGCTCAGAGAAAAATATCGATAATTAACTCGAAACACTTGATAAAGTTGACATGAATTTTTCCGTTTTCATAGTGATGATATCTGCAAAGATCTATATAGTTAAGGAAGCGGTAAGAGACAATCCTCCGCTACGTCAGTGAATGCCTGATATCGTGCCGAGATAAAAGTCTCTGAACTCGTAAGTTGTTCGATATTCAAACACTACTATTTGTCTGATGTTCTACCCAACCGATTGACTCGGCAATAAGAGAAATACAGCCCAAAACGTCTTGATAACGGGCTGATGGGGAGTTTGGAGCATTCACATTTATATTGACAACAGTTTTCGAGTTGATAAACCTCGTCTAACTTGAAACCCGGAGTTCCCCTCATCCTAAACCTATCTCCTTAGGGAAATGGATTTTGAAGGTTCTTCCGATCTCCCTCGATCAAGGGATGAGGGGCTGGGGCGAGGGTCAAAACTATGAGCCTCAAAGTGGACTTGGTTTAGGAAAGCCACAATGATGAAATATCCATCATATTTAGGAGCGAAATAATGAAAATTCATAGTATATGCCTGGTTAAAAATGAATCCGATATCATTACCCAGACCTTGAGATCAGCAATAAATTGGTCAGACTTCATTTATGTATATGACAATGGCAGCACCGATGGAACATGGGAAAAGGTTATTAAATTAGCTAAAGACCATGAGCAAATAATCCCTTACAAGCAAGACAGTCAGCCTTTTGCAGACAGTCTTAGAAGTGAGCCTTTTAACCACTATAGAACAAACAGTTCTGAAGGGGATTGGTGGTGTAAATTAGACGCTGATGAAATATATATTGATGATCCAAAATTATTTTTATGTAAAATCCCTAAGAGATATGATGAGATCTGGTCAGCAAGCTTTGAATATTATTTCACAGATAAAGATTTAGTTCTTTATAATCAAGATCCATTGTTATATGGCGATGAGATACCGGTCGAAGAGAAATGTCGTTATTATATCAACGACTGGTCGGAACTTCGATTTTTTAGAGATAAAAAAAGTCTAATTTGGGAAAGAAGTTTAGTAAGGAATGAAGCACCTAACCCATCCGGACTCAGTGCTGTCTATCCAAAAAGAATAAGGCTTAAACATTTTCAATATCGTTCACCGCAACAAATTCAAAAAAGATTAGATTCTCGCATTGAAGCAATGCAGCATGGAGTTTTTCTACATGAGAAGCGAATAGACTGGAAGGGAAATATAGGTAATGTGGACAACCCAGGTTGGGATGAGAATAGTTTTTCGTATGATAGAAACTACTTACCACAATCATGGGAAGAAAGGGTAGTTCAATCGTCTAAATTGTTATATGATTCCCATGATGGAAAATATGTCATAGATGAGAAATCCCTGCCCAAAATTCCAATTGGTCTGTCCATTTACTCTAGAATCTTTAATAAAATGTTAGCAATACTAAAGTTTACTAATGCCAATCCTATATGAGGTTGAGCATAAAGAATTCCTGAGTCCCCTATTGGGAGAGGACTTATTCCACTGAAGCTCATTTCTGATCGGTATTAGACTCTGGAAATAGATTCGGGTTATCCCCCCATAAGACCTAAAACAACCAATTTTCGGTACTCCTCAGAAGAGTTACTTATTATGAAGCTTTCACTGATAATTTGCACCCGAAATCGTGCGCATCAACTTGCTGACTGTTTAGAGACTATACTTCATCTGGAATGTGAAGATGCTTGGGAATTAGTCCTTGTTGATAATGGCTCAACAGATAATACAAGCATTATTGTCGAGAAGTTTCGAGACTCGTTTCCAGGTCAATTAACTGTTGAAATTGAGACTTTGCCTGGTCTTAGCCGTGCAAGAAATCGGGGATGGAGGGTAGCACAGGGTGACATAATTGCTTTCACGGATGACGATTGCTATCCTGATCCAAAATATATTCAAGCTTCTATAGACTGTTTTGAAGAAGATGTCAGGGTTGGATTTATCGGCGGAAGAATTTTGCTCCATGATCCTACAGATTACCGAATCACTATACAAGAGAGCGAACAACGTCAAGAGATTCCGCCCTTTTCTTTCATCGATCCAGGATTGATTCAAGGTGCAAACTTTGCCTGTCGGAGAAGAGCCATAGAGTCAGTTGGCGGATTTGATGAACTTTTCGGAGCGGGCACTCAATTCCCTACTGAGGATATAGACATCCTTGCTCGGATGTCCGGTGCAGGATGGTTTGGAGCCTATGATCCACGTCCTTTGGTTTATCATCACCATCGACGCAAAACAGAGTCAGAAGCGGCTCAACTTATGAGGCAGTACGATCGAGGGCGAGGTGCATATTATGCGAAATGTTTGGCTAACTCTTCGCTACGTAATGTCTACTTAAAGAATTTATCTTGGAAAGTTCGCTCACAGAATCTAGGAATCACTTACCGTGAGTTATCCGCCGCTGTAGAATATACTGTGAGAGTTAGTGCTCATCAATTAAAACTAGCAAATAGGCGAGTCTGAAGTCAGTCAATAGGCGAGTGCTAACTCTTTAATTAGGATGAAAACAATCCTCAATTGAGAAAAAGGCTGCAATTTTTCAGCTGATTAAGAAGACAATTATGAGCAAGTGGAATTGAGCGGAATCTATTAAAATGAAGCCAAATATTAGTGTAATTATCTGTAGTCATAATCCTAGACTTGAGTGTATTGAAAGAGTGCTCAATGTATTGAAAGCTCAAACTTTGTCTATGGAGCAATGGGAATTACTTCTAGTTGATAATGCAAGCACTCAAGTACTATCCGAGGAAATTGATCTAGGCTGGCATTTTAATGCTCGTCATATCCGTGAGAATCAACTAGGGCTTACTCCAGCTCGACTAAGAGGAATTCAGGAAGCACAGGCTGAAACTCTAGTATTTGTAGATGACGATAACATTTTAGATGCAGATTACCTGCTAATAACCTTGAGAATTAGCAAAGACTGGCCAATTTTAGGCGCTTGGGGTGGGCAAATCATTCCCGAATTTGAAGTACAACCTCCAGATTGGACAAAACCTTACTGGGGTTATCTAGCAATTCGTGAGTTCAACCAAGATAAGTGGTCAAACTTATTGCATCAAAATGAGACCGTACCCTGTGGAGCTGGACTGTGTGTCCGCAAAGTCGTTGCTGAAAAGTATGCGGAACTTGTAAACAATGATCCTAAACGCAAAAATCTTGGTCGTAAGGGGAAGCGACTACTTAGCGCCGAAGATATAGACTTAGCATACACCTCATGCGATATTGGCTTAGGTATGGGATTGTTTACATCTCTAAAGTTGACTCATCTGATGCCAGCTAATCGTCTGACTGAAGAATACTTATTAAGGATGGTAGAAGGGTCAACTTATTCTCAGGTGATTTTAGATTCATTGCGAGGTGTAACTCCACCAAAACCTTCTTTACAATCGAAGCTTCTTCTTCAGATTAAGCGTTGGTTAATGGAGCCACGAGCACGTCGATTTCATAATGCCTACTTTCAAGGATTTAACTCAGCTCTTAAAGAACTCGCTACTCCATCAGATGATACATAAATTGTGAGTTAATTTATCTGAGCCTTAGTGTTCGATTAAGATCTGAGCCTTAAATTTAGCTATCAGTCTTCTGAGATTTTCATGTAGTTACCTTAAGCGAGAGAATATAGGTATGGAAGCTGAACCAACAGTTAGCATCATTATTAATAACTACAACTACGGGCGTTTCCTAGCTGAAGCAATCAGCAGTTCTCTGGATCAAACGTACTTAAAAATTGAAGTTATTGTGGTCGACGATGGCTCGACTGATAACTCATGCGATGTTATTTCTGCTTATGGAACTCGTATTATTCCTGTTCTTAAACAGAATGGGGGACAATCTTCAGCTTTGAATGCAGGTGTTGACGTCAGTCGAGGAGAAGTTATATTTTTTTTGGATTCTGATGATATATTTCTCCCTAATAAGGTAGAGGAGATGGTTAAATTATTTTTCCAGGTGGTTCAGGACAACCCTGATGTGATATTCTCTAATTATATTGAAACTATCAATGAGTCTGGACAGCCTGTAGATATCGGGATTTTAGATACTCTAAGCGCCGCATTTGGTTGGGATTATTTACATGAAATTAGAGGAAGGAGAAACAGATTACTTGAGGGGAGAATGACTAAGATGAGTACACCTGAGCAAGTTTTTCAGTTCGCAGCTAAGTATAGATTTATTCCATATCTAGCAATGCCCACGAGTGGCTTTGCAATGACTCGTTCTCTTGCCAAAAAAGTATTTCCTATTCCTCATGAAGGGATTACTGTATTGATGGGTGCGGACGAGTTTATAGTTAAAGGAGCATCTTTGCTTGGAAATACTTATCTAACGAATAGTGCTTTTACAAAATATCGTATTCATGGAAAAAATAGCGACTGGCATGGATCTGACAAGGCAAGTGATGCCGTGAAGTTTGCTAATGTAGTCGATGAATTTTTGAATTCAAAATTGAGGGTTATTGGCAGAAAACCAGTTTTTTCTCAGCTTAGCTCTATTCAAGCTAAAGGTTATTATAGAATGCACCATGGTAGCCGTGAACTATTTGAATTAGCTTTAAAAGTTATTAAATGGCATATAAATCTAACAACCATAAAGTTTTTTGTTAAAACTATGGTTCTGGTAATTATATTCAAATTTAGGCGTACATTAAATTCGAGTGTGTAAATATAGAAAATATCTACTTAGTGAGCTTCACTGAAGCTAACATCCAAATTAGGAATATGGAAAATCAAGTTAGAAGCTTATCTTGATTTTTAACAAGTTCTAAAAAAACTGCCATGCATTACACAGAAGGAGGAAATATGACTTTATGTGAAGTAAGAGTTCCAACTTACAAGCGCCCTGATCTACTCAAGAGAGCCTTAATGAGTTTGTCAGAGCAAACCTACAAAAATTGGAGATGCATTGTTCTAGATGATTCTCCTGAACAAGAAGCCAAGCCAGTTGTAGCATCTTTCGAAGATGGTCGAATGATCT
>JBBRVV010000160.1:0-5464 GCA_038246525.1 Pseudanabaenales cyanobacterium | reverse complement strand
GCCGATCTTGATTGCCAAAAAATACTAAAGAAGATCCCTAAGAGTAGTAAGACTACAGATATTGCAACTATTTTAGCTAATTGAGAAAAATAAGACACTTCTGTTGTTCAGCCTATTTGCTTAAATTCGCTAATGCAGCTTGCGCTTTAGCTACCACTTGGCTAGAAAGTTGCACATAGCCCAATTCTTCACTAAATTTTTGTCCATCGGTCAATGCCCAGAGTAAGACTTTCTTTAAAGCTTGGGCTTTTTGAGCATCTTCATATTGTTTATATATTAAAATCCAAGAGTAAGAAGCAATTGGGTAAGCATTAATCTCTTTGGGATCAGGCGTAAAGCCAATCAGATTTTGATCTAATTCAATTGTCGCGATCGCTTTGGCAGTTGCTTCTAAACTTGATTCGATATATTTACCACTATGATTCTCAAGTAATGCGCCAGAAATCTTATTTAACTTTGCATAAGCAAACTCGATATAACCGATCGCGCCTGGTGTTTGGATGATTTGAGCCGTGATTCCTTCATTCCCTTTAGTGCCTGTTCCCGCTAGCCATTGCACGGTTTTGCCTGAGCCAACTTTACTCTGCCACTCTGAACTAATTGCACTCAAATGTCTGGTAAAAATCTCGGTAGTACCACTACCATCAGAGCGATGAATTAAGGCGATTTGTAAGTTGGGTAACTTTTGCTCAGGGTTGATCTTAGCGATCGCTGGATCATTCCATTTGGTGATTTTACCCAAGAAAATATCGGTATAAACCTGACGTGAGAGCTTTAGTACCTTCACATTTGGCAGATTATAGCCCAACACAATGCAACCTGCGGTTACTGGAATCGCGATCGCCCCTTTAGCCACTTGAGAAAATTCTTTTTCAGATAGCCCAGTATCGCTACCGCCAAAATCCACCGTATTGTTGATAAACTGCTTCACCCCCGCCGCACTTCCCACTGGCTGATAATTTACTTGCACCTGAGAATCGATCTGGTTGTATGCTGCAAACCACCGCAGATAGATAGCGGCTGGGAAAGTCGCTCCCGCACCATTAATTACAATTGGTTCTAAATTTTTGCTTGGTTTTTCAGTAGAATTTGAGGATTTTGTGGAATCTTTATCAGGCACAGGCAGATCGCAGGCGGAGAAGAGCAAACCCAAAACAGCTAGGGAAAAGGACAGAGTTTGACGGCGAGTTAGCATATTGATAAATTCAAAAACTTACTGCCCTAGCTTACCCTAGCAAGTTACCTGCCATAAAATTGAATCACAGAATTACGCTTTACTCTCTCAGAAGTGCCAACTAGGGCGATCGCTTTCACGCATCTTTTTCCCCCTTTTAGATCGATCCAGCGACTTTCCATCCCCACATTCAGATTATTCCGAACTTGGAGCTTTTCGATTTGATTGTTACCATACTGAACCACCAAACGATCAATTTGGGCTACACCTTTCTTTGCTACCAACTTAATCTCTTTCAGTGGTGGAGTTTGACAAATTGGAAATCGCAGATACTCTAAATTAGTCTCTCTAGGTGAGAGGCGAGTTTGCCCCAGATATTGATTTTTCTGAGCCATTACGGCGGGTACAGACTGACTTATGCCAATTGCACTAAGTGCTAGAAACACAGGTGCTAGAAACACAGGTGCTAGAAACACAGGTGCTAGAAACATAGATGTTAGAGATATAGGTGCTAGAAGAGTAAATGCTTTAAAGTTAAATTTCATAGATCTGTAAAATTATAGTTTTTCATAATACTTTGGCTAGTTTGACTAGATCTTGGGCTGAAGAGTTCCTGGAGTTAAAAAAATAGATTATCTACATAATCAGAGTAAATATATTTCCCTAAAAAGTCTATGATTCTGATCCAATTCTAGTAATAGTGCCAGTGAAATTTGACCGTACAGTTAATTTAATTAAAAATCTAGACGCGCATTATCGTTTATTGCTCTCCATCGGTGTAGCGGGACTTCTCTTTTCGCTGCTTCCTTCCTCTATGCTAATGGCAACTCGTGCGCTAGTGACTTGGGACTTCGGCGTGATTTTTCATTTGAGCCTGTTGGCGATTGTAGTCAGCAACACTACCCCCAAGCAGATGCGTTCCCGCGTCCAAAATCAAGATGAGAAACCGACTGTAATTCTATTGTTAGTGATTGCGGCAACTTCGGTTAGTTTATTTGCTATCGGATTTGTACTTGGGAACACAAAAGGAATGCCCGGAGCGATCGCTTCTTTGCATATTGCCCTCTCGGTATTGGCAATTATTGGCTCATGGTTGCTAACCCATACGGCTTTTGCCCTACATTACGCTCACAATTATTACAGCAAAGACAATTCTGAGCAAAGTTCTGAAATTGGCGGCTTAAATTTCCCTAGTGAAGATCTACCTGACTACTGGGATTTTCTCTATTTTGCTCTAGTGATTGGCATGACTTCTCAAGTCTCCGATGTGGAGATTTCGTCCCGTGATCTGCGACGCTTGGCTCTTGTACATGGAGTGCTATCGTTCTTTTTTAATACTGTTATTTTGGCACTCAGCATCAATATTATTGCAGGCTTAATTTGATTGGCGTTTACATTTATCTATATCAGCACAGATCGCACAATTTTTAATAGATCTTGTTCTAAGTAAGGTTTGGTTAAATAGGCATTTGCACCTAGGAGTTTAGCAATTTCTCGGTGTTTTTGTCCGCTGCGAGAAGTGAGCATAATTACTGGCAAATTCGCAGTAGCAGGCTGTTTGCGACAAATGGTGAGAAATTCAAAGCCATTCATGATCGGCATTTCCACATCACAGAATATTGCTTGAACATAGCGTTCTTTTTCCAACTGTTCTAAAGCTTCTCTTCCGTCTCCAGCTTGTATTACTCGATAGCCAGATTTCTCCAAAGTTAAAACTAGGGTTTGACGGGCAGTGAGAGAGTCATCAATCACCAAGATTACAGGTTGTTCAATTACGCCGCTAGTTGGAACAGTTGAATCAGCATCTTTCGCACGATGAACATAACTGGTAGTATCCTGACCAATCCATTTCGCTACCATTGCTGCTCCATCGATAACTGGCACTAGGGTTCCATCCGCCACAATTGTGCAGCCATAGAAGTAGCTGGGAGGAGCGATCGCTTTACCGAAAGGCTTAATTACCAGTTCTTGCTCAGTAATCACATAGTCCGCAGGGATCCCAATCATCTCTACGCCATTAGAAATCAATAAAATAATCATGGCATTATCTTCAGGTAGCAGCATTTCGCCGCTCTTTCCTAAGTTGCGCTTTGGCAACGGATAATGCTCTGAAAGCCCAGAGGTGGGCATAATTGGAATGAGACGGTCTTGAAAGCGATAGAAAAGCTGCCCTTGTAGGAGTTGAAGTTGGGAATCGCTGGCAGTAATAATATTTACAAGACTATCGACTGGAATCGCAAAGAAGTTATGATCGACATTAAAGACTAATAGCTTGGCAATGGTTAAGGTTAGAGGCAAGCGAATGGTGAAGGTGGTTCCCATCCCTAATTCTGAATTGATCGTGATTGTACCCTTGAGCGAAATTACTTGTTCTTCAACCGTAGAAAGACCAACGCCTCGCCCAGAAAGCTCACTCACGCTATCGGCAGTAGAGAAACTAGGAGCAAATAGGAAGCTGTAGATTCTCTCTTTAGACAAATTATCAGAGTCTTGTGGTTTAAGTAGTCCAGTAGCGATCGCTTTGCCTTTAATCTTTTCTGGATCTATACCGCGTCCATCATCACGCACTTCAATAAAAGTTTGGTTACCGCGATGGAATGCTCTAACCTCAATGGTTGCAGCTTCTGATTTACCTGCTACTAACCGCTCTTGACCGGAATCTGCACCATGATCAAATGCATTACGAATCAAGTGAACTAGGGGGTCATAGAGTTTCTCAAGGGTGGATTTATCGATCAGAGTACTTGCGCCAACTAATTTGAGCGAAACAGGCTTTTTGTATTTTAGGGATAAATCTCTCACCATTCTTGGGAAACGATTGAGAATGTCGTTTAAGGGAATCATGCGTGACCACAGCAAATCACTTCGCACTTGCTTGAGCGTCTGTTGTTTTTTGCGCTGAATTGACTGCACCTGCTGAGTGAGCAGAGTCATATCTCGCATTCCTTCATTCATTTGCAAGACTTCTTCTAAGCCCTCCTGTACTAGGGAGTATAAGCCACTGTAAGAATCCATCAAAAGCGGATCAAGCTCTCGCTCGTTAGATGAATTATTAGCTAAATTAGCAGGAAACTTGGTAGTGCGTACTTCGGCTTTCTGGCTTTGATCGATCCATTTCTCTAAGCCCTTTGTGATGCGCTCAAAGTCGCCAAATCGTTTTTGAAGCTGTTCGATTTTTTCTTGTAATTGTTGAATTTGTAGCAGAGTACTATTCTCTTGGGTAACTAATTCGCCTGTTAGATTACTTAGACGATCTAGACGTTTGAGATCGACTCGCACGGTTTCTAGTAAATATGGAGTAGCGATCGCTTCTTTTACGGGTTCTGAAACTTGGGCTAAGGGGAGGTTGCGTATTTGCTCGACCTTGAGAATTTGATTCTTGCTAATTGGTGCAGTTTCTACAGGCGTATCACCGTCAAAGAAGCTACTAAGATTAGTGTTGTCTTGAGTGAGGGCAGTACTAGGTGCATATAAGTTGATTTCTGTATTTTCTTCAGGGAGTTCGGAGGCGATCGCCAGTGCTTGAGGCTGAATTAGAGTTGCAGAAATTGGCGGCGGTGTGAAGCTAAAAACATCTTCTTCGGTATCTAAATCTAAGTTGCCAAACAAATTAAATCCTTCATCTGTGCTACTTTGATCCTCAGAGCCAAAGCCAAACAAACCTTCTAAGGATGATTCAAACTCTTGCTCTATTCCTGGCTGAGTAAACATTTCGCTAGGTATATCGATTGAGTCTAATGCTGACTCCGATAAAGGTTGATCCAAGTTACTACTCAGGAATAGATCTTCGTCTTCTGAAGTAGTAGAGAATTCGCTAAAAATAGAGCCTAAGCCAGTACCTAGATCATTAATACCTAAATCCGTATCTGAATCAGTTAATTGCTGATCCCCAAAGAAGTCGGATAAACTTCCAAAGTCTTCGGAAGATTCTGTTAAATACGAATCTAAAGCCAGGGATATTAAAGATTCGGCAACAGTAGATTCAGTTTTGGCTTCAGAGATTTCAGAAACGAATAGGAGTAATTCGGGGCTAGGTCTTCCGCCTTCAGCCCGATCGCCTGCTAAAACCTGTGCCTGGGCAGACTCAAAGTTGTCAATGATTACTTGGGCTAGTTCTAAAATGTCTGATTGAGAGTTACGATCTAATGCCTTGACTGATTCTGTGGCGATCGCTTTGAAACCAGGTAAGTTAAATAACTCCGCCAAACCGCCAAATACTTCTGCTTGGGCATGAAATTCGCCTCGTACTTCCTCATATTCAGCGTTCGCTAATACTGATTTTAACCTGGC
>JBBRVV010000159.1:0-5542 GCA_038246525.1 Pseudanabaenales cyanobacterium | reverse complement strand
GTTGGCTGAGAATCTCAAATACAATTGGTGCGGCTACATATTGTTCTAAAGTGCGCCGCAAAGTAGCTCTTTCCCTTTGAATCGCCAAGGTGCCAATTATTTCTAAAGCTAAGCCCTGTAAGATAATTGCGCTAATTGGTAAAGCCACAGGTAGGGTAATCTGCAGAAGTATAAATAGCGAAAAAGTAAAAATCCCCCAAACTAGAGCTAAGAAAAGATTGGTTGAGAATTGCCACAAAGGACGCTTAAATTTACAGGCGATCGCTCCAGATCCTCCGATCAAAAGCCAAACTAAAATTGCCTCTAGCCATATATTTTCAATGCCTGGACGAATCTCTGAACTATTGAGCAAAGTAGCGATCGCATTGGCATTTACTTCCACTCCACTCATTCGGCCTAAAGGCGAAGTCTGAAAATCCTGAAGCGAATCGGCTGTTGCACCAATTAAAACTATCCTATCCTCAAAAAATTTCTGTTTCGCCAAAACTTGCCAATTGGCTGGATCAAGCACATAGAAAAAAGGTTTCTGTTGCCCAGCTTTCAACCAAGCGTCAGCCATACCTAGATAATTAATTCGACTATTTGGCTGATAATTAATTTTCTTACCAAATGCGCGCAATGTGGCTTCAGCAAAGGAGGAGTTTTTTGGATCATGATTTAAGTGCGAAACCTGCTCCAAGCTGTTCACCGCATATTTAACCATGCCAATTGAACTATTTGGAAGACGAAAATTAGTTTGTGGCGTTACTAATTGGGAAATAGAGGCTTGAGAATTTTGGGAGTTTTCATAAGTAGCTGCGAAAACTAAGCGATCGCTATATTTATCTATCATTTTTTGTAACTTAGCGTCATCTTCTTGACCGTGCAAACTAGGATTACTAAAAAGAATATCTAAGGCTATAACTTTTACGCCAGATGCGAATAGCTTCTCAATTACCTCGGCGTATGATCTTCGCTTCCATGCCCAATTCCCCATCTTCTCTTTAAGGATAGTTTCGCCTGCATCTAGAGATTCGCCATCAATCGCTAAAATTACTATTTCTTTTGGCGGCAATCTATCCCCTTGTAGTTTAAAAAACCCTGCCCACACCCACTCATCCCAGGTTTTATTTAGCTGAGAAATTAGCAAAACTGCCGCTAACAAACCCCATCCCCCAATCCAAATCCTTCTCATTTTAAGATCACTATTTTAATATGGCAACTTCAACCCGATATCTTAGTTCGGCTTAGTCTAGATCATTAAGGAGGGAGTAGATAGTCCAAACCTGTTGGCTTTCTAGAAATGACTTCATAATAGTTACTTTAAGTCTATAAAACCTCAAGATATGCAATCTGCGATCGCTCAAGCTGAATATGCTAAAAAGCTCCGTCCTCTGCTGCCTGCCGCCGCGTTTATACCGAATACAAATAAGGTTTGGCTCCTGTTTATTAATTTAGCGATTTTGGTTTTGGGCTGGGGAATTGCCAGCTATCTGGATCAATGGACTTGGTATTACCTTTGGCTTTATCTGCCCCTGAGTTTGATTATGGGGAATAGCGTGATTGTTTTGTTATTTAGTACCCACGATTTGTTACATAGCCAGGCAATTAAAAATGCAAATTTGCGCTGGCTGGTAAGTTTATTGGGTTTCACAATGCTGTGGATGCCGCCAACTCTGTGGAAAGCCGTGCACAACCGCGAACATCATAATAAAACCAACTCTTTACAAGACCCTGATCGCAATTATTTGTATACCCAACCCAATAGCTGGGGTAAAAAAATCCAAAATCTATTCGTGCCATCGGCAGAAGTAAATCCTTTGTGGCTGGCAGTTGGTATGGGTCATGCGTGGGGAGTGCATACATTTCGCAATTTAACCGCTGTGCTCTTATTTAATGACGGTTTAACTAAATATCCTGCCGTTGCCTTTACTGTAAGTGCTAAAGAAAGAAGAGCGATCGCCTTAGAACTTTTAATAATTTCGGGCATTCATTTAAGTGTATTTTTTTGCTTGGGATTTTCACCGATTAAATTGGCTTTAAGTTACTTTCTGCCGATCTGGCTTGGCTATGGTGGCGTTTTATTTTATATCTATACCAACCATATGATCTGCCCAATGACCAGCGTTAACGATCCACTAATTAATAGTATTTCTTTGCGAGTTCCTAAAATATTTGACCTACTGCATTTAAACTTTTCTCACCACACCGAACACCATGTATTTCCAGGAATAAATTCAGATTACTATCCTCTAATTAGAGAATGGCTGCAAACAGAATATAGCGATCGCTTTAATTTATTAGATGGTGGAGAAGCTTGGCGGTTAATGTTACAGACTCCGAGACATTACAAAGATGAAGACACTCTTACTGACTGGTTTGGGCAAAAGTCGGTTACTTGTTACTCTGCCAATAAAGCCAAAGAAACTAAAAATCTAAGTAACGTTTAACCGTGAGCGCTTCCGTTAGAAATACTCCTAACAGCAAATTATCTTTTACCAGTAATCACCGCATTTTTGCAAATCAGATAACTATTATCAGTGAGTTTTAACGGCAGAATGTAAAAATTTGGCTGTCTAGGAAAATCTAAGCTTTTAGAACCTATAGATCTACTCAAACATCTAGCCTTGTAATTTTAGTGAAACCTTATAATTCTAGTAAAACCTTATAAATGTTAATGACAGCTTTAGATACCTCACTCACAAGCTCTGAACCCCAAAATAGCTGAAAGCCTTTTAAGCTGAAAGCCTTCTAATAGGATGAACACAAGTGGACTCGAACCACCGACTTCTACAATGTCAATGTAGCGCTCTAACCAACTGAGCTATGCGTTCTTTGATCAAATTATCTACAGAATAGTATCACAAAGCTGGGACAGAGAAGGCAAATCGATCTAAACTTTAGTTGCAATATAACAGGTTAGTTCGCTATGATATTAGACCCGTGTTTCAAAATAATTTCCAATGGCAAAGAAGAGCATGATCGAGCGGGAAAAAAACCGCGCTAAGTTAGCAGAAAAGTATGAAAGCAAGCTAGAAGCCCTCAAAGCTCAGTTTGTTGATCCCAGCTTGTCTCAGCAAGAAAAGCTAAATGTGCATCGTAAGATTCAGCAAATTCCTCGTAATGCCCATGTTACCCGTCAGCGCAACCGTTGCTGGCTCACTGGCAAACCACGCGGCTTTTATCGTGATTTTGGCTTATGCCGCAATATGCTTAGGGAAATGGCGCATAAAGGCTTACTCCCTGGCTTAGTCAAGTCTAGCTGGTAAATATGCCTACCATACTGGCAATTGAAACCAGTTGTGATGAAACCGCCGTTGCAGTTGTGCGCGATCGCTTGATCCTGAGCAATGTAATTATGTCCCAGATCGATACCCATGCTAGTTGGGGCGGTGTGGTACCTGAGGTGGCGGCTAGAGAACACGTTGAAGCAATTAACTACGCGATCGCCCAGGCATATCTAGACTCTCAGCTGACTTGGCAGGATATTGACGGGATTGCCGTAACTGCTGCGCCAGGGCTAATCGGAGCTTTATTGGTAGGCATGACGGCGGCAAAGACCCTAGCAATGTTATATGCCAAACCCTTGATCGGTGTACATCACCTGGAAGGGCATATTTATTCTGCTTTTCTAGCGGAGCCTAACTTGGAGCCACCATTTTTGTGCTTGTTAGTTTCTGGCGGACACAGCAGCTTGATCTTGGTAAAAGATTATGGTGACTATCAGGTAGTGGGTCGGACAAGGGATGATGCCGCAGGCGAGGCTTTTGATAAAGTGGCAAGACTACTGAAGCTTGGTTATCCTGGTGGTCCAGCAATCGAACGAGCTGCCCAGGGAGGAAATTCTAGCGCGTATAATTTACCCCAGGGCAAAATTCAAGATGCACCCTATGATTTTAGTTTTAGTGGCTTGAAGACGGCGGTGTTGCGACTAACCGAAAAAATTAACCTTTTAGGCTCGGTGGCTTTACCAATTACGGATATTGCGGCTAGTTTTCAGTTTACGATCGCTCAAACTTTAGCTACTCGTTCGGTCAAATGTGCTTTGGCTTATCAAATGCAAACTTTGGTAGTCGTTGGGGGCGTGGCTGCTAATTCGGAGTTGAGAGCGTTGTTACAAAATTTAGCAAATCAAAATCAAATTCGAGTAATTTTTCCACCCTTGAAGCTTTGTACAGATAATGCGGCGATGATCGGCTGTGCTGGATCAATTCATCTAAGCCGAGGTGAAACCTCAAAGCTGGATCTGGCTAGTCGAGCAAAGTTGAATATTCAGGATTGTCAGGTTCTTTATGCTTAGCCCCTACAATTGAAAGAAATATGTTTAGGAGTCTCTAATTTGGCTGCTGTCGTTCATCCTCTGCAACGCCTTCTTAAATATAGTGCGGGCTATCGAAGTTTGATTAATCAAGCGATCGCTTGTTCGGTTCTAAATAAGTTTTTTGATCTGGCTCCACCTGGCTTGATTGGCTTGGCAGTAGATGTGGTGGTAGAGAAGCAGAATTCGATCCTAGCCAAATTTGGCTTAGTAGAGGTATCGCAGCAGTTAATCTTTATCTCGATCCTCAGTGCTTTATTGTGGGGATTGGAATCGGTATTTGAGTATGCCTATGCCAGACTATGGCGGAATTTGGCGCAGAACATTGAGCATAACTTGCGGATTGATGCCTATTCTCATTTACAAGAATTAGAATTAGAGTTTTTTGAAGAACGTAGTACGGGCGGTTTGATGTCGATTCTGAGTGATGACGTTAATCAATTGGAGCGGTTCTTAGATGTAGGAGCAAATGAGGTTTTGCAGGTAATTACTACCGTAGTTATTATCGGTGCAGTTTTCTTTTACTTCTCGCCTGGGGTAGCAATTTTAGGTATGTTACCAATGCCGTTTATCCTCTGGGGTTCGATTGTATTCCAAGGATATTTGGCACCTAGATATGCGAAAGTACGCGATCGGGTCGGCATTCTTAACGGTCAACTTTCCAATAATCTCAGCGGCATTACTACAATTAAAAGTTTTGTGACTGAGAACTATGAACGAAAGCGGATTGAATATGAAAGCGAACAGTATCGTCAAAGTAATCGTCATGCGATCGCTCTTTCGGCTGCTTATGTGCCATTAATTCGGATTTTAGTATTTTTGGGATTTATTGCCATTCTCTTGCTTGGTGGATTGGAAACAAACGCTGGTAGATTATCGGTGGGAAGTTATAGCTTGATGGTGTTTCTGACTCAGCGACTACTTTGGCCGCTCACTAGATTGGGAGATACGCTCGATCAGTACCAAAGGGCAATGGCATCTACCAATCGGGTAATGAACTTGTTAGATACGCCTGTAGAAATCCGTTCTGGCGATCGCTCACTTCCAGTTGCAGAAGTAAAGGGAGAGATTGAATTGAAGCAAGTTACCTTCGCTTATAAGGATCGTAAATCAGCGATCGCGAATCTTTCTTTAAAAATCCCAGCGGGCAAAACTACGGCAATTGTCGGGGCTACGGGTTCTGGCAAAAGTACTTTAGTCAAGTTATTGTTGCGATTATATGAAATTGATGCGGGGGGGATATTT
>JBBRVV010000158.1:0-5585 GCA_038246525.1 Pseudanabaenales cyanobacterium | reverse complement strand
GTCCTGAAGCGCTGGTTCAAACAATCCATCAGCAGTTTCCCCAGGCAATATTCCATGAAAATGATCAAATTTTAGCGCAGTGGTTAGCTCAAGTAATCACTTTTATTGAGGTACCCAAAAGAGAACTGAATTTGCCCTTCGATATTCAAGGCACTGTATTTCAACAACAGGTGTGGCAGGCATTGCAGTCAATCCCTCTAGGCACTACTCTTAGTTATGGCGAACTAGCAACAAAGATTGGTAATCCTAAAGCAGTAAGAGCGATCGCGCGTGCCTGTGCTTCAAATAAAGTGGCAGTAGCTATTCCCTGTCATCGAGTAGTAGGTAGGGATGGAAAACTCACGGGCTATCGTTGGGGAATTGGGCGGAAAGAAGCTCTATTGGCAAGAGAATCACTTACTTCTCTCGTAGCCGCTGAATTTGTTTAGTTGTCGCCTCTGCCCAAGTAAAATTCTTTTGTTGATTAAATAAAACCTGCGCTTGATTGAATGACTGAATTGCCTCTGATAATTTACTTTGACGGCTGAGCGCTACACCCAATACATAGTAGGCATTGGCATAGTCTTTACGAAGTTGAATTGCCCTTTGTAGCGAAGTTACCGCCGAATCCAAATTAGAAGATTTAGCAGGATAGTTGGGTAAGTCTGCTTGCAGCATTAATGCGGCTCCTAGATTAAAATAAGCTTCGGTATAATTTTTTTCTAGCTCCACTGCCCGCCGATAGAGCGCGATCGCCTCTACTAGCTCACCTTTCTGTTGCAACAATAGTGCCAAATTGTAATTGGTTTCGGGAAGGTCTGGGGTAAGTTGTAAAGCCCTGCGTAAAGAGAAAATTGCGCCGTCTAAATCTTTTTTGGCAGCTAAAGCTAAACCTAAGTTGTAGTGAGCGATCGCTAATCTCGGATCAATCTTGATTGCTTGATTGAGGCTAGAAATTGCTAAATCAAATTTGCCACTTTGTAATTGGGCTGCGCCAAGATTGCTATGTGCCAGAGAAAACTGGGGATCGAGTTTGATCACTGTTTCAAAAGCGGTAATTGCCTGGCGGATTTGTCTGGTTTGGGCAAGGGCTAAACCCAAATTATAGTGAGCCGCGGTCAGGTTAGGATTTTTTTGAATGGCTAATCGAAAAGTAGCGATCGCTTTGGGTAAGTTGCCAAGGCGTACATAAGCAGTACCGCGTTCTAGTAATTTTGCGGCGCTTTCAGCTTTAGGATCGAGTTTGGAATCTGGTTTCGCCGTTTGGTTTACAGGATTTTTACTGGGATTAGCGCATACGACCAAAAGGTTTCCCATTCCCAAAGTTAGGCCTAGAGATGTGATCAACCCTATCTGTAGATCAATTCCCTTAGTTTTCAAGCACCTTCCACCTTTGCACGATATTCCTGGGCAGACATATAGCCTTCTAATTCCTGGCGATCGCTTACCTTTAACTTTACAAACCAAGACTGACCATAGGGGTCATTAACAATAGACTCTGGTTGGTCAACTAGGTCGGAATTTACCGCTACTATCTCACCGCTTAGAGGCGCATAAATATCTCCCACTGCCTTGACCGATTCTACCGTAGCAAAAGAATCACCTTTGATCAGATGGCTACCCACCTGAGGTAAGTCTATATAAACTACATCGCCTAATTGATCGATCGCAAAGGCAGTAATTCCAACTATGGCAATCTCAGCCACTTCTGGCTCAAAGCGCACATATTCATGGGAATTGGTGTAAATCAGGTCTTCAGGATAGGTCAGCATATAATTTCAAATATAAAATCCAAAATGAGGCAGGACTTCTGACTTAACTAAAGCTAACACTTTTTGTCACAGGATCATAGGGTTAGCTATGACTAGGTAAGCTTTTACGGGCAATGCTACAATTATTTAAGAATTGAACCTAACTAAAACTATGGTTCCCCCCACCAAAGAGCTAATGATTGCTCAATTAACACCCCAACAAATAACCTCTACAGTAAAATCTTTAGAGACAAACTCTTCAGAAAAAGTAGAAATATTCTATCCCAGTTCAGACGGAGAACCATTGGCAGAAACTCAGCAGCACGTTTTAGCTATCCTGATGGCGCTTGCTCTCCTGCGGCTATATTTACAGGATCAACAAGCAGTAGTTTTTGCCGATCAATTCTTCTACTATATTGAGGGAAACTCCAAAGCCAAAGTTGCGCCTGATGTGATGGTGATATTTAACATTCCTAAGCAACTCTATGCAAGTTATAAACTGTGGGAAGGAAAACAAACGCCGACTATTATCTTTGAAGTAACATCCGCAAGCACCAAAGAAGTTGATTGGAGTTTCAAAAAGAATCTCTATGAACAGATTGGTGTAACTGAATATTGGCTATTCGATCCCTATGATGAGTGGATTGAGGGACAGTTGCGCGGCTACCGCTTAAATGAAGATGGTGTCTATAAAATTATTAAGGATAACTGTAGTGAAGTCTTACAACTGAGACTACAGCCAGAGGAATACCTGATTGGTTTTTATCGCCTAGATAATGGGGAAAAGTTGCTCACGCCAGAGGAATTGTATGCTGCTGTGCTGCAAGAAAAAGCCAAGGCTAATGCAGAGAAAGCCAGAGCAGAAATGGAAAAAGGCAGAGCCGATCGCCTAGAGGCGAAACTGAGAGAGTTGGGTCTAGACTCGCTTTGAAAATTTCTAGAGCTAGGATTTAGGTAGCACTAATCCAAAACTCACCCACGCAGGAACAGGCTCCCCGATCTACCACCAATTCTTTTAGCTGAAACTGATCACCAAGTTTTTGCAGATTATTTGCTAAGAAATCCTGTATTTCTTGATCATTTGCTTCCTTTGCTAGAGATTCGGTCAATTCATGCTTGAGTAAGGGTGCTGCCAAACAATGATGCAGGTCTGCTAATTCTAAGCTCAAATCAAGTTTCACGGCGATCGCTTCTAGTAATCTCAAACTCTCCCCCTTTAATACTTGCTGAATATTTAGCTTGATTTCCGCCGCCGAAAGCGAAATTTGACTTAAATGTAAGCCCTGATAGACCACCACTTTCCCCTTTACTTCTGCTAAAGGAATAATCCCTTGCCAAAGCTGGCGATCGCTACCAGAAATTTTTATATGTAGTTCCTGGGCAGATTCTAGTTGCGAGCGCAGCCAAAGTTGCAAAATCGGAGTCAAAATCGAACGGGTGAACGCAGTCATAATCCAAGCAATAAGCTTAAGTCCAAAGTATATTGAACCATTTAGATCGGGATTTAGTCATAAATTTCAGATTTAGCAAATTCCCCTGTGATCTTCACTAAGGTGAAGTATAAGTAAAATGCAAGAGAGCATGGTAGCGAGCAAAACCGAAGAAGGTCAGAATTCAGATGTTGATTACATCCGTATTTGTCTAAATGGTAATAGCCAGGCTTTTAGTCAGCTATATCGCCGCCATGCCCATAAAGTTCGGTCTACTCTTTATCAGTTATGCGGCACAGATGCCTTGGATGACTTGGTGCAGGAGGTGTTCATGAGGGCTTGGAAAGGCTTAAAAAGTTTTCGTCAAACTGCTCAGTTTTCCACCTGGCTTTATCGAATTACTTGGAATGTAGCTTGCGATCGCCGCCGCATATTAGCTAAAGTGCGGGCTAATCAGGTAAATATTGAGGATGATACTCAACTAGAGAATTTACCAAATCTTAGCCAGACACCAGCCGAACTAATGCGCTTACACTATCAAGACTTAGTCCATCGAGGTTTGGATCATCTTAGCGAAGATCATCGCAGCGTATTAGCATTGCACGACTTAGAAGAACTGCCCCAAAAGGAAGTAGCGGAAATTCTAGCTATTCCGATCGGTACAGTCAAATCTCGACTATTCCATGCCCGTGCAGCGATGCGAAAGTTTTTAGAATCTGAAGGAATTGAACTATGACTATTAATCCATTACAGAATGAGGCAAATAATCAAGCTAAGCAAAATGATTCTGGCTTGGTCTTCTTTCTCAAACAACATCACCCAATTGCGCCCACTGGCAGCCTAAATCTGGAATCAAAACTAATCTTTCAGATCAATTTGGAAACCGCCAAAAATAATACTTGGCAGCGTTTATCTAGAGTTTGGTTAATTCCTTTATTCTTGGTTTCAGGTATAGCAATTTGGACAGTTAGCTCAATTAGCGATCGCGCTCAATTTCAACCTTCTATGGCAAATAGGAATTCTGGAATTAATTTACCAATAAATGCTCAAGAGAGTCAACAGTTAGAAGCATCCTTAGTCAAAGACTGGTTAATTTCTAGCGGTGAAGATGTTGAAGAAGTTAATAGTTTCTATTTAGATCGTTAAATTACGGAAAGCTAAACCCAAATTGTCAAGCACATTAGAACCTATTTTCACTTAGCTTGGTCTAAACTCTCGAAGTTTGAGATAAATAGAATTATCCTCTATCCAATCAATCGAAACACAAATCTCTAAAATAAACTTTCTAACTATGAAAAACTTCTCTTTACGCGCACCTATTCAAGCACTTAGCCTGGCTGCCTTGTTAATTTCTGGCATCGCGATCGCTGTGCCTACGGTAATTGCCCAAAATACCACACCAACTCCAAATCAGACTGCATCTCAAACTGGATCTAAGCAAGGTGGTTATTCAAATCCTTTAGCACAACTCAACCTCACGCCTGATCAGACTACTCAAATCAAAGCGATTCGAGATCGAAATCAGCCAACTCGAGAAGCAAATATGCAGCGCATTAAGCAACTAAAACAAGAGATGCAGACATTGCTTTCCAGTAATGCTGCCAATTTCCAGATTACCGCCAAGTATGATGAGATTCAAGCTTTTAAGCAACAGATTTCTAGTGCGAGACTTGACCAAACCTTGAAAATTAGGGCAATTCTCACACCTGAGCAACGTCAAAAGCTCAGTCAGATCAGCCAAAATAAGCGTGACAAATTCCGTGAGCAGATGGGTTCTCGCCGTCCTAATTCCACTGCACCAAATCAATCTCCTAATTAATTTCTCGTTTGTCTTAAGGTGGGGTAGCTCATAATAAAAGAGAACAATTTCTCCTAAAACCTAATGGATCTTCATCGTAGCTCAGGTCGTTGGCGGCTTGGGCTATTCCTATCTTTAACTACTGCCTTGCTCTGGGGATTCTTAGGAGTTGCGCTCAAGATTACGCTTCAACAACTTGATCCCTATACAGTTACTTGGTTTCGCTTTCTCACTGCCTTTATTTTTCTTTGGATTTATTTGAGTATCAGTCAAAAACTCCCTACTTGGCAGCAAATTTACCACGCCTTACCTCTATTAGCGATCGCTACGGCAGGGTTAGCAGTAAATTATGTTTGTTTCTTGATCGGAATTGCTAAAACTTCTCCCAGTAATGCTCAGATAATAATTCAACTAGCCCCCGTGGCTCTGGGGCTTGGCTCCTTGGTGATTTTCCATGAACGCTACACGCGATCGCAGTGGGTAGGTTTAGGCACAATGAGCTTAGGACTAATTTTATTTTTCCATGAGCAGCTTCGCACCTCAGTTAATAATGCAGTCATTAATGCCAATAGCTACATTTGGGGCAGCATCTTGGTAGTAATTGCCGCAATTACCTGGGCAGTCTAT
>JBBRVV010000157.1:0-5604 GCA_038246525.1 Pseudanabaenales cyanobacterium | reverse complement strand
TTTGCGGAAAATTGGTGAACAATATAATCGCAGTCCCGCTCAAGTAGCTCTAAATTGGCTGATTCAAAAGGAGAATGTGATTCCAATTCCAGGTGCAAAAAATGCTGATCAAGTGAAACATAATGCGGGTGCGTTGGGCTGGCAAATGCAAGCAGAGGACATAGAAGGACTTGACCGAATTAGTCGCCCTTGGTTGAAATAGAAGCGGAATTAGAAGCCAAGTTAATCGCCTGATTGATTTGAGTTAATGGTTCTTGATTTGGTGCAAGGTCTACTACTACGGCATAACCTGTTACTTTTCCCTTGCCGACTTGGCGAAGTGCATCTAGAATCTTGGGCATATCTGCTTTGATGATGTTTCCCTTGGAATCATACAGTTCTTGGGCAGAAATACAACCTAAAGCAGGATTCCAGTTCGGATTAGCGATCGCTTGGGAATCTGTCCAAAAATAACCAGGCGCAAAACCAGTACCATGGATGCGAATGAAGCTGCGCCCTAGCTTTCCTGCCCAATAGCTTTGTTGAAGTGGAAAGTAATCTCGCCAACTAGAGGGTAAAAGTGCTTGATAGGCTTGGATACTTCCCTTAAATGTGCCCTTCTTTCCTGGTAAAAACTCTTTGACTGCGGTTTCAAATGGCATAAAAAGCTTCACTAGCGGGAATTGTCCATAGGCAAGAAATTCTTGATCCGTAGGCAAATCTTTAGCAGTTTTTAAGTTTTCTGGCGCTAATCCTTCAATCCGATAAATTCCTTGGGGCGTATTCCCATTGGTAAAATTCCAAGGCAGACGATGAAGAGATTGCAAAAATAAAGACACTGACCATAGCTTTCCATTAGCTTCCTTCAGAAGTATTCCTCGTTCATCTTTCACAATTGCTTGACAAAGTTGAGCGCGATCGCTAGAGCAAATCACAAACAGAATTGGCTGATTAGCGACAATTTTTGCCAGGAGTAAATCCCTCAGTGGCGGTTGAGAGATTTGATAAAGAGATTGCAGAGTGGTAGATAACCTTAGATTGACAGGATCAATAAAGTTAAATTTTTGAGATATTTTGAGAGAAATTTGGGTAATTAGATCAGAAGTGCTTAAAGATTCTCTTTGAGCTAAACCTGCCACAGCCATTGCTACCCAAGTGGAATTTTTACTGTTATTCGCAACTTGAACTAGGCTAGTGTCTAATCCTTGATATACCTTTGATTTACTACTGTATAGTTGAATCGCTAATCTTAAAGCGGCAGTAATTATATCTGGTTGAATAGAAGTTTGATTTGTAGGAATTGTCGCAAATCGTAAAATTTCAGTCAAAGACTCAGCAATATAGAGCCTTTGAGGCTCCGCTACACCAGTTTTCCAAAGCAAATCTAGCCAGTAATCCCGATCATTCTTAGCTGATTTATTGGTTAAGAGATTTTGAGCTAATGGCAATGGATGTAGGCTTAAATCAAAATTTTCAGGGATTATTCGCTCTCGGACTGCCTGAAACTGTGAGATTCTTGCGCTCTGATTAGTATTGCGGTCAACTATGCTTCTAGTTAAATTTGTGATTTGAGCCTGAATCAAACTTTTAGGGCTTAGATTTTCAGACTTAGCGGCAGATATAAAGATAGAGCTTAGAGCGATACTGAGACCTAAACTGATAAAGCCAAGCGATCGCTCTAAATATCTTCTAACAGATCTGCTAAGCAATGAGTTCCGCCTTCATTCGTTCTAGCGTAACTTGCATCTGGTCAAACATCTGTTGTGGCGTAATCCCAAAATTACCTAAGTGAGTTTGTAGCTGTTTCATTGTCATTTGTGCCATAAAGTCATCTGAGAGTTCAAAGCGCTTCATGAAAATACGGTAGCGATCCAAAATCTCTTCCATTTTCTCAATAAATAGCTTTTTACCTTCACGGTCGAATTTGCCGTAGCCGCCGCCGAGTTCCATTAGAGATTGATAATCTTGGAATAAACCTTTTGCCTCAGTTTGAACAATTTCTGATTCAAAAAACGCCATTTTTTTATGCCCAGGAATAATAATTGTTAACTCATTATTTAATCTTAATCCTATCTTAACCTAATCTAGAGGTGTTGATTTCCCTACTTAATTGACCCGAGCAATTCCAGCAAGCATTACCTATAAGCGATCCTGATCACTATATCCATCTGGCGAGCACCGCTCTTGTCCTACCTTAACGATCGCTATTCTTTCAGACTCATGGTTCAACCCACATTCAGCTCGTAATCGAAGAGTAACATAATTAATGAAATGTAGTAATTCTTGCCAACAACTTCTCCAGCATCTTTTCTTGAACCTCCTTAGCCCATAGAAAGTAGTAAATCAATCACAAGTTTCTCAAAAAATCTACTGATGAGGCGATAGATTACTAGTGGCGGGTGAACAGGCTGATTACATTCTTAATTTTTCTAAGGTCTATTAAATTAACCAGCAAGCGATCGGAAAAATTAAATACTCTAAAAAGAATAATCGCCAAATGAACTGATAGAAATCCGTAACTGATTCCATTTCTGCTAAATTGATTTGATTGCTACGCCAGTAAAGAATAATCGCAATTACTGCATGACTTAAAGCCAAAAGCGGAGCATTGATGCCTGAGAGATTGAGGATCATCGCTGCCAAGGCTAAACCTATGTACAAGCTTAGAAGTAACCATTTTGTCAGGCTAAATACGGCTTCCTTGCCCCAACTTAAGGATAGAGTAGCGATTTGATATTGAGCATCGCCTTCAGTATCAGGCATATCTTTGAAAATGGCGATCGCGTAGGAAAAAATCAAGACAAATATAGTCAAAAGCCAAATTGCAGGAGTCACTTGCACTTCTTGATTTAATTTTTGCTGAAAATGCAGAAAAATGCCCAAATTAACGATCGCGCCTCGCACACTCAAAATACAGAGCGAAGCATAAAAAGGGAAACGCTTCAAACGCAAAGGTGGAACAGAATAGGCTGTACCGATTAATAGGCTAGATACTACTGTAAAGCTTAAGAATAATCCTTGACTTAAGGCGATCGCTAAGCCCAAAATTCCACAGGTACCAACAATTAGCTGAGCATTAAGTAATGAGAACTTTCCTGCCGCTAAAGGTAATTGGGGTTTATTGATTTTATCGATCTCAATATCAAAAATTTGATTTATGCCGACAATGTAGATGTTGCCACTAATGCAGGCAAGCCAAGCAAATACTAGGATCGGCAAATTAAACTCCGCCGCCGCCTTCGCCGCAATCAACCAAATCGCCCCTAGGCTTAAACTGGTACCAACAATTGTATGAGGACGGCAAAACTGCCAAAATGCTTGAAATTTAAGCCACATTTAGTAGACCTGTTAGAAAATAAAGGCATTGCATAATAGTGAAATGATTTTATCGATTCGTCATAATTCTGGATAGTTGAGAATGTTAGATCGGTTTTCGATTAAACCCACTGCAAAAAAGGGTCGTAGAGCCATACCCGTCATTGAGGTTTAGGATTTTCCACTGTGACAGGTTAGAAAACAATTTGCGACAAGTCAGGAAATTAAACCTTTACAGAAATTTGCAGAAGTTCTAATAGTCGCTTGAAATTAAAATGATTATTCAGCATCGTTTGAATACATTCCACTTTAATTCCTTCATTTAGTCTCACTCGACCAAGAGAATTCTCAATAATTCCCACTGTAGTTAAAGTATCGGTATTTACACTCAAAATTGGTACTTCTAGTTCAGTCGCTCGCTGTAAAGTTTCAGGGCTAACTATTGGTGTACCCGTCAGCACTAAACAATTGGTGGAAGTCTCTAGGGCGGCTAATTGAATGTCTACGCGATCGCTTGCGGTAACTACGGCTTTATTAAAAGATTTGCGAAAGAAGATTTGGGCTGAGTTTACATTCATTGCGCCGATCTTCAGTTCCTCCACCATTAAATCAGCCAGATTAGTATGCTCAGAACGATAGAGGATCGTAGCATCCAAATGTTCTATTAATTGCTGCACACTCACACTTCTCAAAATCCGATTTTCGGGCATTAACGCCAATACAGGGATGCCAAGCGATTCCAAAAACGGCGCAAGCACTTCTTGAGCAGTAGCAAATTCAGGGTCGGGAATATCATTAATCACTACGCCTAGCAAGCGATCGCCAAACCTAGCTTTAGAGATCATCATGTGCTCTGCCACCAATAGCGAGCCATAGCGGATTACTAATAAGAATTGGGCATCTAGTGCTTCGGAAATTGCCTCTAAATTTAAGCCAAATAAAGTGCCCTCCGCCGTATTTGCTGGAGCCTCTACTAAAATTAAGTCTGCCTGAGATTGACTCTCTGCCTGTTGCTTGAGTTGGGCAAAATAGTCAACCCGATCGCTACCTGACAACCGCTCTTTCAAGGTTTCACGACCCAGGCTAACCAAAGGTGGACGGCAATGTTCTGGTTTCAGCCCTAGGGTTCGGGAGATAAACTGCACATCTGCATCAACCGCATTAGTGATTTCGGGCAGCTTCACGCTGGTAAAAGTGCCGAGGGGCTTACTGTAGCCAATTTCCAAGCCTAACTGTTGCAATTTTAGCCCCAAGCCCAGAATAGTAGCTGACTTACCACTGTTAGCACGGGTGGAGCCGACCAGTAAATACTTCATTATTTACCCATACCTAATTGTTGAGCTTTCTGATAAACCTTGCCCTCAGTTAAGAGTGAAGGCGCAATTACTACTTCCACCTGCTGCATCTCTTTGATATTTTTGGCACCCAATGTACCCATGCTGGTTTTGAGCGCACCCAAGAGATTGTGAGTACCGTCGTCTAACCCTGCTGGACCCCGTAGAATTTGGGCAATACTGCCTGTAGTTCCTACTTTAATTCTGGTACCTCTAGGTAGAACAGGACTAGGTGTTGCCATACCCCAATGGAATCCGCGTCCAGGAGCTTCTTGCGCCCTTGCCAAGGGTGAGCCAATCATTACCGCATCTGCCCCACAAGCGATCGCTTTACAAATATCGCCCCCAGTAATCAAGCCTCCATCTGCCACAATCGGGATATAGCGACCAGTCTGTGCCTGAAATTCATCTCTTGCTGCCGCACAGTCAGCGATCGCCGTAGCCTGGGGAATGCCTACACCCAATACACCGCGAGAAGTACAAGCTGCACCTGGACCAATTCCCACTAAGATTGCGGCTGCACCTGCTTGGAGTAGCTCCATGGTCACGGGATAGGTAACGCAATTCCCCAAGATTACTGGAATGGTAATATTCTTACAAAATTCTGCTAGATTTAGGCTACTCACACCCTGGGGTGCCAGGTGAGCAGTTGATACCACAGTGGATTGGACGAAAAATAAATCACAGCCAGCCTCGGTAGCGATCGCCGCATACTTAATTGCATTGGCGGGAGTGCTACTCGCACAGGCGATCCCCCCGCGCTCTTTCACCTGTTTGATCCTTTGAGCAATTAGTTCGAGTTTTACTGGCTCAGCGTAAAGTCTTTGCATCAAGGCAACAAATTCATCTTTCCCCACTGCAGCAATCTCTTCTAAAATCGGCGCCGTATCGGCATATCGAGTTTGCACCCCATCTAGATTTATTACCCCCAAAGCGCCTAACTCTGAAAGCGCGATCGCCATCTCTACATCTACTA
>JBBRVV010000156.1:0-5616 GCA_038246525.1 Pseudanabaenales cyanobacterium | reverse complement strand
GTATGTGTTCTCATTAGTCTTGCATTACATCTACTGATGGGAGCCAAAGTCGGCGGAGTTCCATTGCTACTATCGATGTTTAGTTGGAAAATACATGACGGTGATACTCCAAATTTTTGGCTTCAAGGAATTAAAATTAAGCATTCTGGTTTGATTTTGAAAGTCATTGAAATTGCTGTCATTGGAGGCATTATTACGGCATTTATTTTGCCAGTCTTTAACTCCTAAAAATCTGATGAAATATCTTTGTTAATCAGGTTAATTAAAGCTTGAAGTTGGGGTAGAAGGATCGCCAATGCTAGACCACGATGACTATATTTAGCTTTCAAGTCTGTGGGCATTTCGGCAAAAGTAAGCTGATACTCAGGCAGATAAAAAACAGGATCGTAGCCAAACCCAGAATCACCTTTGGGCGCATCTAAAATTTCGCCAGGGCAAATACCCACCGCTTCCGCCATGATTTTACCTTGGGGATCAGAAACGGCGATCGCACAGACAAATTGAGCCTTGCGATTGGTTTGTTCGCCTAATTCTGCTAGTAATCGATTGATTCTTTCAGGATCGGTTTTGCCATATCTCGCTGAAAAGATTCCAGGCGCACCATTCAAAGCATCTACGGCTAACCCCGAATCATCTGCTAATGCCCATTCACCTGTAGCGATCGCTACTTCAGAAGCCTTGAGGTGCGCATTTTCTAAAAAAGTAAGACCTGTTTCTTCTACTTCAATTTCGGAAGGTTTGCGCAAAAGCTGGACATTGAATTTTGCTCGAAAATCCGCCAAACTCTGCTCAAACTCTTTGACTTTGCCTAAATTGCCGCTAGCGACGATTAATCTTACCAATGCCCTATGCCTTAATTTTAGATTTCATACTCAGTCAGCAAATCTATCAGCCTTGACTCTACGCTAGCCGGGATAAATTGCTGAAGTGGAATTTCTTGCTTGCCGCCGCCGATAGAGATGTTAATCTCAGCCAGGATCTGACTCACCGCATTTTTGGTAATTTTAGCGTCGGCTACCAGCGGAAATAACTGTTCAGCCAAAGTTAAATGTAATTTTGCATCGTTGAGGTATAAATGCCATTTCGCTACGTCCAAATAAACTTCTTCAGCGATCGCTGTGGCTAATTTTTCGATTTCAACCGATTTACCTGAGCTTGCCATATTTTTCCTCGATTTTAAGATTCAAAACTTTTTGATAGGAAACTAGCCAAATTCCATGTCCCATTATTACTGTGAGCCAGATTGCCGTCATAAAAACTGTCCAGTTCCAATCTGCCGCCAAAATATTTCGCCCAAACCAAGTGCCAGAATTTACAGCCGCAAACAGCGCACAATGAACACCGAAGTTGATCCGATTCTCTAGACGTTGATAAGCAGGATCTTGGGGGTCGGGCGGACGAGATAGACGGGGAGCCATAATTTCTAGAATACTTTGCACTCCATCCAGTATGCCATTGCCAGTCTTATTTGCCTGGAATTTTTGCCTGGAATTTTCCTTAGAGATTTGAGATTGAGGAATGGCTTTAAGTCTAGGGCGGATAACACCCAAACCCAAGATTAATTGAGCTATGATGAAAGGATTAAAAATTCGTTCCGCAATCATTGCAAGTCTGCCCTATGGATCGAGATTCTTGTTCCAGCGATACTTTCGCTCCTAATTCTCTTCTTTTGAGTAAAGGACAATTAGATGTTGGGCAAGAAGCGGAAATAGGCAAGAAGGCTGATATTCAAAAAATTTCTTTAAAGACCTGCGCCACTGAAGACTCTACTGGAGAATCATCTACTAAAGACTCAATTGAAGAGCATCCTCAGAATCTGATTGAGATTGATTTACCCGATTGGCTAACCGATTCTCTCGCAAATCAGTCCGATAGCCTCGCCTCCAAAGCCTTTCTCTTTGCCTATGACTTACATCAGGGTCAAACTCGTGCTTCTGGAGAACCCTACATTATCCATCCTGTAGAAGTAGCGACTATTTTGCGGGATTTAGGCGGCAGTCAAGTAATGATGGCTGCTGGATTTCTGCATGACGTTGTGGAAGATACGGTGGTTTCGGCTGAAGAAATTGAGGCTAGATTTGGCGCAGAAGTGCGTCAGCTAGTGGAAGGAGTAACTAAGCTCTCTAAGTTTAACTTTGAGAATAAAACTGAACGCCAAGCAGAGAACTTTCGGCGAATGTTTATGGCAATGGCTAAGGATATTCGGGTAATTGTAGTGAAACTGGCTGACCGCTTGCACAATATGCGCACTCTCTGTCATTTGAAGCCAGAAAAACAAGTAGCGGTCGCGCGGGAAACCAAAGAAATCTTTGCGCCTTTAGCAAATCGCTTGGGCATCGGACAAATCAAGTGGCAATTGGAAGATTTAGCTTTTAAGTATATTGAGCCAGAAAACTATCGAGAAATGGAATCTTTGGTGGCTGAAACTCGCCGCAATCGTGAAGTACAGATTCAAACAGTAATTGAACAAATTCAATCTCGCCTGACGGTAGGCAAATTTGAGAACTTCGATATTAGCGGCCGAGCGAAGCATCTCTATGGCATTTATCAGAAGATGCAGCGCACTCAGAAACAATACAATGAAATCTTTGATATTTCTGCGATCAGAATAATTGTGAATACGGTAGAAGAATGTTATCGCACTTTAGCGATCGCTCATGATATTCTCCGTCCGATTCCTGGTAGATTTAAAGATTATATTGGGCTACCCAAACCAAATCGCTATCAGTCTTTACATACAGCGGTGATGGGTGCAAACGGACAACCAATTGAAGTTCAGATTCGCACCTGGGAAATGCACCGCATCGCTGAATATGGCATTGCTGCTCATTGGAAATATAAAGAATCAAACTCTAGCAATTTCGCCACTACCGAAAACGATGAGAAGCTGGCTTGGTTGAGACAGCTAGTAGATTGGCAAAAAGACGTAAAAGATGCCCAAGAATACATCGATTCAGTCAAGGACGATCTATTTGATAATGAGATTTACGTTTTCACGCCCAAAGGTGATGTTTACAGCCTACCTCGCGGTGCGACTGCCGTAGATTTTGCCTATCGCATTCATACTGAAGTGGGAAATCGCTGTGCTGGCGCAATGGCGAATCATCGTCCAATCACCCTAGATCGTCCGCTCCAAAGTGGCGATATTGTAGAAATCATTACTCAAAAAAGTGCTCATCCTAGCTTAGGATGGATTAATTTTGTAGTCACAAATACCGCTAAAAACCGTGTGCGCCAATGGTTTAAGAAATCTCATCGCGAAGAGCATATTACTACTGGCAGAACACTTTTAGAAAAAGAACTTGGTAAAAGTGGCTTAGAGAATTTACTAAAATCCACTCAAATGTTAAAAGTAGTAGAACGCTGTAATCTGCATAGTGTGGAGGATCTACTCTCAGCTTTGGGCTACGGCGATCTTTCCGTGGTGATGGTAGTGAATAAACTTAGAGAACAGCAGAGCGAGCAGCCAGCTAGCTCAGTCAATCTTCCTCACTTTCCAGTTACATCCGTATCTAGCTCTAAATCACCAATTTTGGGGGTAGAAGGCTTAAATCATCACCTTGCAGGTTGTTGTAAACCGCTTCCAGGCGAACCAATCATCGGTTTAGTTACGCTCGGTAGCAATCGCGGCATTTCAATCCATCGTCTAGACTGCCTAAATATGGAAAACGCGGCTGGCGATCGCTTATTAACTTTAAGTTGGAATACTTATCAACCTAATTCTGCTCGTCCTGTAACCTTCCCTGTAGATGTACGGTTAGAAACAATAGATCGGGTGGGAATCCTTAAAGATGTACTGAGTAAACTTTCTGATCGCAAAATTAATGTGCGTGAAGCCAGAGTAAAGACTGATCGAGATAAGTGTTCGGCGGTGATTGACCTCTCTATCGATATTAGCGATCGCGCCCAGTTTGAGAAGGTGTGCGAACAGATTGCCAAGTTAGGTGATATTCTCTCTGTGCGTCGCATTTTACAATCAGAAGCTTAAACAACCTCTCTGAACTCTATAAGTCCTTTTTGGCGGAATATAAATTTGAGCTTTATGGAACTTTCCAATCTGAACTTACAAGTACTACACTTTGGGAACAGGCGACAGACAGATATAAAAGATATTTCTCTTTAATGAATCAATCAAATGCAGAATTTATCACTCAGTTCAGTAAAAATAGCAGCCTGACCAGCACTGGACATGATTATGCGTTCACGCTCCCCCGTCCGCCACAATTGTTTGTTCAATCCAAAAAGACCAATGATCTTGATCAACTTTGGGATTATCACTCCGAAGGAGCAAAATTCTTAATTGAAGAATATGGAGTAAGGAACGTAGAAATTTATCAGCCTGTAGAAGTAATTATAAATCAAGAGCAAATTGAGCATGGTAAATAAATTAGTGAAATTCCATTTTTCTGGCTCCAAGCACCCTATAGGTATCACCTTAAACGCTGAAGGGAAGGAAGAAGTAATTAATACTTAGAAACGGCTGGATGGTTTTGAATGTACCAACGCCAGGGAATATCTGCACCTTGGGTTAAGCCGATGCGAGTTGTTTGCACAACTGAAAATTCCAAATCAACCGCTTTAGGTTCGATCCAAATATTTGAACCAAGCGATAAAGAAAGAGAATTCAAACTGCGATCGATCTGTAAAGCGCGACAGAGTTTTCCTGGTCCTGCTGCGACTCGGCTTCTTTTCTCTTTCTCATTTACCCAGGTGGGAATCAAATCTAACTCCAAACCACGAATCAAAACTGCACTGCAATAATCTGAGCGATCGCAAACTATATTCACACAGTGATAAATGCCATAAATCAAATAAACATAGAGCGATCCTGGTTCGCCAAAGATTGCTCTATTCCTTTCGGTTTGACGTTTATAGCCATGACAGGCTGGATCGGTGGCATCATAAGCTTCTGTCTCCACAATTAAGCCCCGATAGGTAATCTCTTCAATTTGTCTCACTAGGGTGCAGCCCAATAGATCAGGAGCTACGCGATCGCAAGGACGAGCAAACCATTCAGGCTTAATCTGGGAAATAATCTGAGAACTCATTGATTCTCAACTAAAAAGAAACAAAAATCCTAAACTTGAACAAAGCTGCGAATAGGCAAAGTTTCACGCAAACTCCGTACTACCGCAATCATTGCTACTAGGTCAGTAAGACGATTTACCGCCGAACCTACGCCAACTCCTTTTGCACCTGCGGCGATCGCAAGAGGCACAGTTACATCTGACAAGCCAGAAGCGCAGAGTACGGGTACATTTACTGCTCGACTAATTGCGTGGGCAGCCGCAAGGGTAGGAGCCGCTTTTTCGATCAAGCCTAAGATTCCTGCACTCTGAGCGTAGCTAGAAGTACCGCCTTCGGTTTGGATTAGATCGGCACCGATCGCTACCAATTGTTCGGCTAGGCTAACTTGGGCATCGAGGGGCAATCTGTGGGGTACAGTCACCGATAAAGCAATATTTTCGGGCAGTAGCGCTCTAGTTTGGGCGGTCAGTTCCAGCACTTGGGCAGCACTAAAGTCTAATCCTTGGCGATAAAAACTGTCGTAGTTACCAATTTCTACTAGGTCTGCACCCTGCTTTACGGCTGCTGCTAATAGTTCAGGCTCAACCG
>JBBRVV010000155.1:0-5618 GCA_038246525.1 Pseudanabaenales cyanobacterium | reverse complement strand
TAGGTCTACCCCTAGAGTCAAGAATTTCTCTAGCTTGGATTGCCGCGATCGCACTCAACTTACCCACAGTTTTACCTCTCTTAATTTGCAGCTTTGACTAATGATTACTACTTTTTTTTACACTAAAAATTGATTGAATTTAACAAATTAAAATTTTAATTTGCTCCGCGCTACTTTCTGTTGACTCTTAGTGTCTACTAATCACTTTTAAATAATTATTTTAGTTTTACGCACTATTGATCTAGCTCTAGTTCAGCTTAGAAAATAGAGAAGACTTAACTTAGTAACTTGTCAAGTATCAAAATGCTAACTTTAATGAATTTTTATAGAGTAAGAATACTTATAAATATACAGGCAGTCTATGATCATTTTGCGATTTAATCATCTGATGCAATTAACTCTAAATATTATAACTTTTATCAAAAACCTACCAAAATATTATGCTCAATCTTACTTCTGACAGTCTTTTAAGCTTCAATTTTTCTCAAGCTCTTCCCCTAGCACTTACCCAGATTCCCCAATCCCATCCTTGGTCAATTAATGTAGCGATCGTGATGATTTTATCTAATTTGTTTGCAATTATAATCGGTCGCTATGCAATCCAGAAAAAAGGGGTAGGCCCAGCTTTACCAATTGAATTGCCCGGACTGTTTGCTAATTTTGGCATTCCAGAACTACTAGCCACTACTAGCTTCGGACATTTACTTGGTGTAATTATGATTGTTGGCTTACAGCAGGGTGGAAATTTATAATTGTCTGATAATTAATGATCATAATTTTGGCGGCGGCGATCGCCTCCATCGGGACGTTCTTCACGGGGCTTGGCTTTATTAATTTTGAGTTCACGCCCCATCCACTCCGACCCATCAAGGGCTGTAATCGCAGCATTTTCATGGGCATCTTCTTCAAGGTCAACAAAAGCGAAGCCTCTTAGCCTGCCTGTTTCCCGATCAGTTGGCAATTGCACCCGCTTAACCTTGCCATACTCAGTAAAAACATCAGTAATGTCTTCCTTAGTTGCCTGATAGGATAAGTTACCCACGTAAA
The DNA here is from genome assembly GCA_038246525.1 of Pseudanabaenales cyanobacterium. Classification (GTDB taxonomy): domain Bacteria; phylum Cyanobacteriota; class Cyanobacteriia; order Pseudanabaenales; family Pseudanabaenaceae; genus JANRLH01. The sequence goes on along the minus strand of JBBRVV010000155.1, from coordinate 4,571 downwards.
TAGTCACAAGAATTCTCTCCAAAAAAGTTAAAGCAAAAAATTGAAAACAAATGTAACAGCAAAAATAGAAGCCCTCAATCAAAAAAATTAAAAAGGTTTTTAACTGGCTTAGCTTCGACCTAGAGATCCCTAGCTAACAAATCTTGATACTTCTATTTTTCAGAATTCTACCGCCAAACGGCTAAATTTTGAGTAAGTAAAAATACATTATTGAAGCGATCGCTTAGCGCTAAATCCCCTAAACCCAATTAATTCTAGGTATAAATTCCCAGAGCTAGATTCGCCCAATTTATCGATAGCTTACCCATTCTTAACAACCATATAAGCTAAAGGAAATCTTCCAGTCGTAACCGTTACAGAAGTGTTTAAATAATACGGCTATGATTATGTAAACTAAGAAAATTATCCGTTGTAGTGCTGAAATAGCGATTAAAGAATTTCATGACACAAACTAAATCTGAAAGCATTGCTGAAGTTTCTACTTCGCCCGATCAATTAACTGATCAATTACCTGTGCAGTCAAATCTGGTTCAATCTGCCGAGGCTCAAGAAAAAAAAGATATTCCCATTAATATCTACCGACCTGCTAACCCTTTTGTGGCCCATTGCCTCTCCAATGAAGTAATTGTGCGCCCTGGTGCTCCTGGAGACACTCGCCATGTCAAGTTCGATATATCTGGCAGCGATTTTCGCTATCTTGAGGGTCAGAGCGTCGGCATTCTCCCCCCTGGTACTGACAAAAATGGTAAACCGCATAAGTTACGCCTTTACTCCATTGCCTCTACCCGTCATGGCGACGATGGTGATGGTAAGACTCTATCTGTAAGCGTTAAGCGGTTGGAATACAAGCAGCCTGAAACTAGCGAAATAGTTTATGGCATATGCTCCAATTTTATAGATGACCTGAAGCCTGGTGATGAATTAAAAATTACTGGTCCCGTAGGTAAAGAAATGCTACTGCCAGATGATCCCAATGCTACGGTGATCATGATTGCAACTGGTACTGGGATTGCTCCATTTCGGGCATACCTCTGGCGGATGTTTAAAGAAACTCACGCTGATTACCAATTTAATGGTTTGGCATGGCTCTTTTTTGGCGTTCCCACCGACAATACCATTCTCTACAAAGCCGATCTAGACTGGCTGGCATATAAGCACAAGCGCAACTTCCGCTATGATTTAGCGATCAGCCGTGAGCAAAAGACTGCTGCTGGCGAAAAGATGTATATCCAAAATCGCATGGCTGAGTATGCAGATGAATTGTGGGATTTGATGCAGAAGCCTAACACTCACACCTATATCTGTGGCTTGAAGGGTATGGAAGACGGAATTGCTGAATTTATGGTCGGTACTGCTGGCAAGAATGGCGTAGATTGGAAAACCTATGAAAAGCAGATGAAAAAAGATGGGCGCTGGCACGTTGAGACCTACTAGACTCGCCCGATTTTTCGCTAAATTGGGGCTATACCAGTCCAGTGCGGAGAGCGACAACCGCCACTTGCACTCTATCATCTACGGCTAGCTTGTTCATGATCCCGCGTACATGGGTTTTAATCGTATTGGGGCTGAGGTAAAGTTGAGTAGCAATTTCTGGATTACTCAAGCCTTCCACCATTAGCCTCAATACTTCTAGTTCCCTCTGGGATAGTTTACCGCGGCTATTATTAGGACTCTCAAGGTTTGCTTGAGGATTTGCTAAAGAATTTCGCTCACTTAAACTTCCACCTAAGCTTCCTGCCAGATTATTGGCTTCAGGCTTGAGTCGCTCGATCACCTGTTTTGCTACCTGGGGGTCGAGGTAAATTCCTCCTTCTTGGGCAGTAGCGATCGCCGCAATTAAACGATCCAAATTTGCCCCTTTTACACAGTAAGCATCTGCCCCGCTAGAAAGAGACGCAATTATCTCTGTTTCAGAAGTATGGGAAGTTAGCATTACCACTCTAATAGCTGGAGCAGACTCTTTTAGTCTCTGTGTAGCCGCAATCCCATCAAGGCGCGGTAAACCAATGTCCATAATTACAACATCAGGTTGAAGGCTTAGCGCCATATTTACCCCCGTAAAGCCATCTTCAGCACAGCCCACTACGTTTACATGGCTATAGCTGGACAGAGACTGTTCTAAACCTAGCTGCATCAAGGGATCATCTTCTATAATCAAAAGCCTTACAGTCTTAAAATCAGGCGTAAGATTAGAATTAGAAGGATTCGGTTGAGAGGCAATCGCAGAATTACTTTGGTCTTTGCCTAGAGGTGCGCTTATTTGATCCATATTACTTAGAGTTCATATCGCCTAGATCAGAAATCTAGTTTTGCATTGAATATTTCTAAGATATATTGTCTTATAAACTGACTTTATTTTGAGTGCGTGTTCTATTTAGTGCATTCGCCATACTTTTGGTCAAATCGTTGCTTTTTAGATATTTTATTCTTCTAAATGTGTTTTCTGAGATTAGCGAGAGGTTTTTGGATCGGTGATTATTGAGCCATCATCACAGGCAGAGAATAGGGAGCCAAAAGAGCATCAACTCAAAGATGATCCCAAAGAAGTTCAAAGAGAAGATCATAGAGAGCAAAAAGCGAGCAATCAAAATGCCTCTAACTCACTGAAACCTACCCATAATCTGATCGCTAGATTTTTCCCTAATTTTTTCCAGCCTCTGACTCAAAATTTAAGCAAGCGTCAAAAACAATCCCTAAAGCTAGGTGGTCTGGCATTAATACTTATTGCTATTTCTGGCGGACTAGGAGCAGGTTTGGCTACATTCTTAACCAGTAAGCCACTACAAGGCAAAGTGCTTTCCCGTGAAGAGGCATTAGCTTTTGCTAATGGTTCAGGTATTACCGCCAACTCCCTTGGTATTCCTGCACTTTCAAGGTCTGTAAATATTTTGATCCTTGGCACAGTTGTGCTGACTTCTGACTTAGCAGGTGGTGCAGATTTACCCAGGGGTAAGGCTTTCAACGAAGTTGACTCAAATCTGGAAGGGCAGAGCGATGCCATAATGCTAGTAAGCTTCGACCCCGCCAGCAATAAGCTAGTTATTCTTTCTGTACCTCGGGATACGCAGGTAGAGATTGAGGGTATGGGTGTGCAAAAAATTAATGTGGCAAATTATGTAGGTGGAGCAGCACTCTCGGCTAAGACGACTAGCACTCTCTTGGGGAATGTGCCAATTGATCGCTACCTACGGGTAAATGTAGGTGGTTTTGGGCAATTGATTGATGCTCTGGGCGGGGTAGAAATTTATGTACCCAAACGGATGAAGTACCAAGATGATAGTCAAGGACTCTACATTAATTTGAATGAGGGCAAGCAGGTTTTGGATGGCAAAAAGGCGATTCAGTATATGCGCTACCGCCATGATGATTTGGGAGATATTGGGCGAGTACAACGTCAACAAACTTTGATGCGATCGCTGATGGAGCAAAAGTTAAATCTAGGCACAGTTGTCAGGATCCCCGAAATTTTGCAAGTGCTAAAACGCAATGTGGATACAAATTTATCGACCGAAGAAATTCTAGCGGTAGCAGCATTTGCGGCAAAGGTGGGTCGAGCAAATACCAAAATGTTGATGGTTCCAGGACGGTTTAGCACAGCTGATGAGTTTTCGCTTAGTTATTGGCTGGTTGATCAAACTAAAGCAATAAAATTAATGTCTAGTTATTTTGATCTGACTAAGCGTAAATCAAACTCAGCCTCTGACCAGATTCCAGTAGATAATTCAGCTTTTACTCCAGTTCGGGTGGCTATTCAAGACAGTCTCAAGTCAAAAGAGGCGGTGCAAAAAGCCACTAAGGTTTTAGATAAGTTGGGGTACGAAGATGTACGCATCGGTAACCATCCCTGGAGTATTGCCCTAGAGAAAACTCAAATTGTGGCTCAAAATGGTGATCTAGCAGTAGCTCAGGCGGTACGCGATCGCTTGGGGATCGGTGAAGTTGTGGTAGAAGCAACGGGGGAATTGCAATCTGATGTGACGATTAGGTTGGGTAAGGATTGGCTGACATTTAAATCGCCTGAATCAAATATCAAATAGATTCCTAACTAAATTTGCTAGGTAGATTAGCAGGTAAAGTCAAGTAGATAATGAGGGATAATTGATTGATAAGGTGGGAAAGTAGGAAATAGATCAAGATTATCTATGCAATTAATCCGTAACTGGTGGGGACGCTATAGCCTTCAAGTAATTTTAGTAGGGCTAGGGCTGGGGGCAGCTTGGACATTAAAACAAACTCAAGCGGAAGTCTTAGTAGAAACCTATCGCCTGATCGCGCAGCCATTTCAAGCGGAATATAGCAGTCGCCAAATTTTAGAAAATGCTCAGGTACTCGAACTGCAATATCGGATTACCGAAATTGAGCAGCAAAATCAAAATCTGCGCAAATTGCTAAAAGTAAAATCCTTAGGAACTCCTGAAGGTATATGGTCAGGGGTAATAGGGCGCAGTGCTGATGCTTGGTGGCAGCAATTAGTGATTAATCGCGGTACAAATCAAGGCATCAAAAAAGGAGCGATCGCTTTGGCTTCTGGTGGTTTAGCAGGCAGAGTCACCAACGTCTTTAGCAATAGC
>JBBRVV010000154.1:0-5623 GCA_038246525.1 Pseudanabaenales cyanobacterium | reverse complement strand
TGGGTCACGGGCAGGGCTTTTATGCTGGCAACCTGCTTAGGTACTGCTGGCAATGCTGGTAACGCGGCAACGGTATTTGTTGCACCCATCAATCTTCTAATCAATGCGGTGGCAGCGATCGCGTCCTGTTGTGGATTTCCTGTGCTGTTGGCAAAAACCAGGGACGAACTTAAACGAATATTGCCGCGATCGCCAAGTTTGATCCAAGTTTCGCCAGCCAAAGATTCGGTAGTAATTTGATTTGGGTCAAAGCCAGAGAGACTAAGCGAGTTGAGCAGAGCAGCTAGATTCAGGGCACGATCGATTGAACTTAAAGGCTGAGCCGACGGCAACTTTATGTTATTTTGATTCTCGTTGGGGTGGCGATCGCTGTCTTGGCTAGAAACAACTGAAACGATCGGAATGCCGCGCAAGTAGACGGTAGCTGAATTTTGATTGGCATTTTTGTAGGCAAATACAGAAGCGATCGCGTTTTTTTGGCTGCGAATTATACCCTGCGATCGGGTTTCACCAACCTTTATGCCATTAGCAATCCCGTCGGTAGATTTGAGATTTTGGGCATTAACCAAACCAGGGAAAGCCTGAGTTGCACTAATTGCGGTGAGTGCTAGAAGGCAGCGTATCCAGGGTTTTTTAAGCATAGAGTCCAAAATAATTAATCAGTGAAATTGCACGTTTGGGAATTAGCTCAAACCTAACTACTTAGGCATAGACACTTTGGCGTACGTTCTTCCCACTTAGGGCTAAAAGATCTACCCAAATCGTCTTGCCCAAACCGTCTTGGCAGTGGGTTAATTAACCCAAGTCAAATTGTTTTTTGTCTCTAGTACCTTAGATAATTAAGAAGTGATCGTTATGTATATTTGGATACAACTTTTTTGTACTTCTATGCAGTTGTTCTATAAAATTGCTGAATCATTGTCAAAAATAGCGGGGATCAATCTTTTGAGAATCAGAGTCAGAGCCATTTGTAACAGTTAAGTAAATTAAGTCGAAGATTTAGGAAAATACTTTAAAATTTCTTGCCAGATGCGGAAAATAGACTTGCCAAACAGCTAATTTCTAATCAATCTATAAAAATCCACAAAAAAATTCTGGTAATCTTTCCAAGTCTAGAAAGAATAACCAGAGTATAAATGCAGAGAATATGAATTGAACTATAGAATTTACTCTATAGTGAACTGCTTAACAGAAAGTCTAACGACCAATCACTTAACCGATTATTGCCCAAGCTGAGTGGGGAAAAAAGGAAAGCTAGCGTCAGGCACAATTGGATACTCCATTGCCAATACTAAGCTTTCATCCTCTTCGGGGCTGTTGAAGTTAGCGATGCTCCATTCACGCGGTGCAAAGTTGATTAAAGCAATAGTGCCACTAAAAATTGTGGCGATCGCCGCCGCCGCAACTAAACCAAGATTACGGCGTTTTTGCTTAACCTTTACCCTGGCTAGTACCCGATCAATCAAAATTTCGGCATCAACAGGTGCCGACACTGGCATTTCCACTAGAATTTGCCGAAGTTGGCATTGCTCCTGATAGAGGCGATAAAACTGAGGATCTTGTTTGAGTGCGTCTTCTACTTGCTCAATTTCTTGAGGGCTAACTTCACCATCCAGATAAGCACTGAGCAGCATAAAATTTTCCCAATCCTGATCGGCGGCGGGATCAAATTCAGAATTAAATTCTGGCTCAAAATTGGGTTCAAAAGGCATTTGCGGAATCATGTTCATTACCCACTGACAGGGCTAGTTTCAATAATCAAATCTATCAATCAAATCAATATTTTGCGATCTAGTAAAAGCTTGGCTCCATTAAAACTTAAGGGTGAAGATAAGGTTGTAGCTGAGATTGCAGTCTTGCCCTTGCCCTAGCGATTCTCGATTTTACGGTACCTAGCGATACCTTGGTAATTTCGGCGATTTCTTCATAAGCCAAACCTTGGATCTCTCTTAATACAATAGTTTGACGGAAACTTTCTGGGAGGTCAGCGATCGCAATCTGTAACTTTTCGTAAAACTCTTTAGTAGTTAGCTGATCAATCGGGCTAGGTTGATTGCTGGGCAATTCCCAAGTTACTTGTTCATGATTGTCTCGCTGCAAAGGTGCGTCAAGAGAGATCGAACGTCCCATGCGTTTACGTTTGCGCAATTCATCATAGAAAAGATTTGTGGCAATTCGACTTAGCCAACCACGAAATTTTTCAGGTTCTTGCAGTCGCTTGATATGGCGATAAACCCTCAACCAAACTTCTTGGGAAAGGTCAGCGCGATCGCTCCAATCAGGCGCCAATTTATATAAAAGCGAATCCACTTGGGATTGATGACGACGCATCAGTTCAGCAAAAGCCGCCCGATCAGGCTGATTAGCTGCTTGACATTTTTGCACCAGTTCTAAGCTAGAAACTGAATTAAGGATCTTGCGATCAGATAGGCGATCAGACACAGGAGCTTTTGACCAGGTGGTGGTGCAAGGGGGAGTGATGGCAACCGTTGGATTTAGGGTAAGACTGTAGCTCATCAACTAGCTCCGAAAAATCATTTATCAATATGCCAGTTACGACCATTTACCAGACCAAAAGGTTCCATTTCAAAGTTTCTCTCAGAAGTTTTGTTTAGGAATTTTTGATCGGGACTTGATTAGTTTGACAATTTTATGAGCTTAGATTTATTGGTATGATTGGCTACAAGTTAAAAGCGATGATAGCAGGTATTTGTGATGCAGCGATCGCAGTGGGTGGCAGTCCTAACAGGATTTTTTGCCGTGGGCTTAGGCGTAGGCTATTTAATCTTGGTGCAAATGTTGGATTGGCGGGGAGAGATGATTCCTGCGCCTATTTCTAGTCTTAGCTGGTTCTTGAGCTAGAAATTCATGGCAGAAAGTTCGAGTACAGCTAATCTTTGGCAGGGTTTCGCCAATACGATTACTAGCTGGTGGCAAAATAGTAAAATTTTTGCAGGTTTTAACCTAATCTCAAGTTGGAAGTCCCAAAGCCTGCTGGTTAATTCGCTGGGGATTGAGCTAATCCTTTGCCTACTGCTTGGCACTTTACCGTTTTTGACTAATGAGCAAATTGGTGCCTTAAGCCTAGTAGTTGCTTTTTTTTGGCTACCCTTTGCCCTAGAGAGACCGAGTCCGATCTATCTACCCTTAGGAATTTATTGGCTGGTGGCTGCCTGTGCAACTCTGCTTTCACCCGTGAAAATGGCGGCAGTTGATGGCTGGATCAAATTAAGTTTATTCTTTATTATTTTCTTGGCATTTCAGGTGGTCATGCGGCGGCGGCGATCGCTTCTGGTAGGTGGCTATTTACTTGCCGCCCTAATAGTAATTGTTTACGGTTTGCGCCAATCGCTCTATGGAGTCGGCGCTTTAGCCACTTGGGTAGATGCAACTTCGGATTTTGCTGGTACTACCCGCATTTTTAGCTTTTTGGGCAATCCTAATCTATTGGCGGGATACCTGTTGCCTTGTTTCCCTTTAGGTGTGGTGGCGGCGATTCAGTGGCGAGGCTGGGGGGTAAAGATATTGAGCTTAGCGATCGCTTTACTCGGGGCTTTAAGTGTAATTCTCACTTTTAGTCGCGGTGGTTTAATTGGTTTAGCTCTAGAAACTCTAGTTTTGGTTAGCCTCTTACTTTTTTGGTGGAGCGAATTTTTGGCAAGCTGGATGATCCCTACTTTCTTAAGTGTTGGTACTACTCTTTTGCTTTTGGCAATTACCTTCATCTCTTCCCTTCGTATTCGCATCTTCAGCATTTTTTCTGGTCGGGGAGATAGTAGCAACAACTTTAGGATCAATGTTTGGCAAGCTGTTTTGCAGATGATTAAGGCGCGTCCAATTTTGGGAATTGGGCCAGGAAATAAAGCCTTCAACTTGGTTTATCCGTTTTATCAAAGACCTGGATTTAGTGCTTTGGGTGCTTATTCAGTGCCGTTAGAGATTGCTAGCGAAGTAGGAATTATTGGGTTAATTTGCTACGTTTGGTTGGTGGTTACTGTGATCCGCAGCGGTTGGCAAAGGTTGCGAATTTTACGTCAGGAAAGAACTATTACAGGATTGTGGTTGATTGCAGGCTTGAGCGCGATCGCTGGGCTATTGGGGCAAGGAATTTTTGATACTGTTTGGTATCGTCCTCAGGTGCAAGTTCTATGGTGGCTGGCAGTAGGTTTGATTTCTAGTTTTCCCACCGATTCGAGCGCCAGAATTGTTTCCACTATAAAAAAATAGATATTGGTGAAATGGGGTTAAGGGGTAAAACCGCTTGGTATGGGCGGAGATTCCACACCCACAATAACCGTAATTCTTAACTGGGATGAAACTATTTCAGCCCAAAGCTACGTTGATATTGTGAAATAGATCAATATATTTTTGGGCGATCGCTTTAGGCGCATAAGCTTGCCTAATTTTTTGAATTGTGGCAGGAGTTGGTAAATAGCGATCGCGATCGCTTAGCATCTGCGTCAGGCGATCGCCCCATTCATCTGTATCCAGCGGATTTTCTACATATTCAGCCATATTCATGGTCACTTCTGGAATAGCCGTGCAATTTGTAGTTAATACTGGTAACCCCATTCCTAACGCTTCAACGGGCGGCATTCCAAAGCCTTCAAATACTGATGGAAAAGCAAATAGCGCCGCGTGATGGTAATACCAAGCCAATTCGCGATCGCTAATGTAGCCCGTAACATACACACGATTTTCTAACCCCAATTCCTTCACTAATTGAGGAATATCATCACAGCGATCGCGCCGCATTCCCACGAGTGAATCTGGCAATTGTCCAACTAAAACTAACCTTACGTCACTTAAATAGTTCGGCAACTTCGCAAATGCTTTAACCAAAGTAGCAAGATTTTTATGTTGATAGTGATTAGCAACAGAAAGAATAAATGACTGATTAGCTAGCAATTTATTAGATGTTTCGATACTGTTTACATCTGATATCTCTAACCTATTCCACAAGATTGGTGTGTGAATTACTATTGGCAGATGAGGTGATTGATAACTTGTCTGTATATCTCGTTTTGCGAATTCAGAAATAGTTACAGTTGTGTTTGCGTTAGCTAATGTAATTTGATGAGCTATTCGTAGCCAGAGCTTCTTATACCAAGAGAAAAGTTCAGGAAAATGTAAATAATTAAGATCGTAAATAATTGTGGCGCAGGGTGATTTAAGGAGCGATCGCCATGTCGTGAAATAATTAGTATTAATTAGTCCGTCCAGTTTATATCTATTCACAATCATTGGCAATTGCCAAGCTTCACTTACAAAACGATTGCCAATTATTTTGACAGGGATAATATTCAGAGATGATCCCAAATCCAAATCTTTAAGCCATTGCACTAACTCATAATTGATAAACACATATAAATCTATATTTGGAATTTTGGATAAACCAGTTAACAATCCTTTTAATACAAATTCTGCGCCACCGACTTGACTCGGTTTAAGAAATAAACTATTTACGCCAATCCGCATTTTTTGCTTTCGCCTCAATCATCATTATAATAATATCTTTCATTTCATACTTAGCTTGCCATCCTAGCTTTTGTTTAGCTTTTTCAGGATCGCCGTAGCTTTTCATGATTTCAGAAGGACGAAATAGACTTTGATCGATCACGAT
>JBBRVV010000153.1:0-5624 GCA_038246525.1 Pseudanabaenales cyanobacterium | reverse complement strand
TCAGCCCAAATAGAAGCAAGCAAACTTAATAACAGATTGGGAATGTCATTTTGGAGTTGATTGTCCACAGGAGTCTCGTCAGAGGATGGCAATTGTTCAGCAGTAGGCAAAATTTGGTCTTGGCGATACGAAAGGTTAACCATGTCTTTGACCTGCTAACTTAATTTGTGTGATCCTAGCAAAATTAGCGATCGCAATTAAACCATCATCAGTAAGTAACATTTTCTCTCAGCCAAATATCAAGATTCTCTATCCCATTAAAGTTCAGAGGAGCTTCACTTACCAAGATTTGAATGAGAGTAAGCTAGGTTCAGAGCATAAACAGCCTAAATATCTACATTTTCTAAATACTGCGCTACATCTTCCAATAGGCGACTAATCATCTTTCCTTATGCGCCAACCGTAAAATCTGAGCCGCCAAAATTGCTGCGCCAAAACCATTATCAATATTCACCACCCCGATTCCTGCTGCACAGGAGTTAAGCATCCCTAATAATGGCGCTAAGCCTTGAAAACTGGCTCCATAACCCACACTAGTCGGAACTGCAATCACAGGACAATCTGCCAAGCCGCCCACTACACTAGGTAAAGCTCCTTCCATCCCCGCGATCGCGATAATCACTTCGGCATCTTCAATTAAGTACCGATGCGCCAAAAGCCTGTGAATACCTGCCACTCCTACATCCCAGAGCCGTTTGACCGTAAATCCACATAGCTCGGCGGTAATTGCAGCTTCTTCGGCAACAGGGAGATCGGCAGTACCTGCGGCAATCAAAGTCACGGTTCCAGGTTGATTCCTTGGTTCACCTAAATAACAGATCTGCGCCGAAAATACATAATTCAAGCCTGGTAGTTGCGGTTTAATCTCGGAGTAAACCTGGGGCGAGATCCTGGTAGCAATCACTACGGGATACTGGCGTGAACTTTTAGCCTGGAGCGATCGCATAATCTCTACCACTTGTTCAGAGGTTTTTCCTAGCCCAAATACCACTTCAGGCAAACCTGTACGCAGCGATCGGTGATGATCTAACTTAGCAAACTCTCCCAGAGGTTCAAAATCGAAATGTTTCAGCTTTCGCAATGCCACATCAGCACTCAACTTCCCCGCCGCTACCGCTTGCAATAGGTTTAAAAGTTCTTCATTCATTTTATTTTCAACAAGCAGTCCACGTTTTTTATATATAAATTTGGCTTGTAGATAGGCACACCTTAGCCTATGATGTCACTAACATGGAATACATTTCACTTAAACTGTCAAAGAAAATCAGTGGAAGTACAAACTACCGTTATCATCACGCCGAAAATCGTTCAAGATCTCCAACAAGTGAGGAGCTTGATTGAAGGTAGCACTGGTGAATTGATTATTACCCCAGATCGTGCTAACGCCGCCAATTGGCACCTTTATTTTTATCTTGGACGTTTGGTTTACGCCACAGGTGGAAGTCATCGAGTGAGAAGATGGCAGCGCGCGACCAAACAATATGTGCCTAGTTTATCAATTTCAGATATCTTGCAGAGCTTAGAAGGGGTCTATAACACTATCCGAGAGCCTTGGGAGATGCAGCTGCTTGGTCATGCCCTCAGCAAGGGTAAAGTTACTCTAGATCAGGCGAAGGCAATTATCCAAGCCAGCACTCAAGAAGTTTTTTATGCCCTAATTGAGCAAAAGCGCGCAAAGTTGGATTGGCAGCCAATGGATACAATCACTTTTCAGCCAGTAATGGTGCTTTCGACTGACTCTACTTTTCAAAGCGTGGTGCAAGTTAAGCAAAAGTGGCATGATGCTGGCTTGGGTCATGTGCAGAATATGATTCAGGGATTCTCTTTTGATCTTTCTCCTGCAATTGTTGCACCCGATAAGCTGCAAGCAATGGTGAATGCCGAAGCCCTTTCCCGTGATGCCTATCAAATGCTGACCAAGTTGCTTAATGGCAATAACTCGCTGTGGGATTTGTCTCTACGCATGAAGCGATCAATGGTGGCGGTAATGCGATCGCTTCTCCCATTAGTAGTTGACGGCATTGTCGAGTTTAGTGAAATTCCCGATCTGACCTCGCCGATTCTTGGTTTTGGTAAAAATAGCGCAGGGGTAAGCAAGGGGATGATTGCTTGTATTGATGACAGCCCCCAGATTGGGCAGGAAATGAGCATCATTCTAAAGAGGGCGGGATATGAAGTAATTACAATTCTTGATCCGCTTCAGGGAGTAAGTACGCTTTTGCAGCGCAAACCTGATTTAATATTCTTGGATTTGGTGATGCCGAATACCAACGGCTACGAACTTTGTACTTTTTTACGCAAGTCTGGGACTTTCCAAGATGTGCCAATTATTATCTTGACTGGACGGGATGGGATGATTGATCGGGTGCGGGCAAAAATGGCGGGTTCTACCGACTTTCTCTCTAAGCCACCTGAAAGTAGTAAAGTGCTGCAAATGATCGAAAAATATCTGGTAAAAGTTTAGCAAATTGGCAAAACAACCAAATTATTTAACTAGCTCTAGAAGATAGCCTCAAATAATAGCCTCAAATAAATAATTGATACCCCCAGGAGACCGCATGACCACAGTGTTAGTAGTTGAAGATACTATGACCCAGGCCGAGATTATTACTGGTACTTTACGCAATGCTGGTATTGCCACAATCTTGGCGACTAATAGTGATGAGGCTAGAACCAAACTCAGCCAGCAAAAGCCTAATTTAATTATTTTGGACGTAGTGCTTCCAGGCGAAAGCGGCTTTGAGTTTTGCCGTGAGCTAAAAGATAACGCTGATACTAAGGATATTCCAGTGGTAATGTGCTCGACTAAGAGCGGCGAAATGGATAAGTTTTGGGGAATGAAGCAGGGTGCCTCTGCCTACCTCACTAAGCCAATCGATCCTGAAGAGTTAGTCCGAACTATCAAATTATTAGCAAAGAATTAAGTGAATGAACAGCGCATCTTTGTCCACTAATAAATCTAACAAGCCATCCAACCGATTATCTAGCAAACCTCAGGGGCAGCTAGAAAATCAAGCCCAGTATTTGTCTTTTGTTTTGGGTGGTACGGAAGAAGCTTATCCGCTGATGTTGCCTACTTTAGATTTAGTGGAGATTTTGAACCTTTCCTTCGCTCAGATTACGCCTATACCTGATACGTCAAATTTTGTGATGGGTGTATGTAATTGGCGTGGTGAGGTAACCTGGGTGCTAGATTTAGCCGCAAAGCTGGGATTTGAGCCACTCTATCGTCAAGCTCTTGGTCAGGGTCAGGGTTATGGGCAGACTAGCTGTAATGTGATTTTGCTCCAGGCTCAGGGTACGGTATTGGGGTTGGCGGTGAAAAAAGTAGGACAAATGTTGTGGAGCGATCGCACTAAAATTTTGCCTGTTCCTGCTAGCTTGGCGAATTCTCAATTGGCTAATTATCTGCAAGGCTATTGGCTTTCTTCTACGGGTGCAACTTTTTTGGTTTTGGATAGCAATGCTTTGGTTGAAGGTTTGAGTTAGAGATTAGATTAGACATATTTATCAAAAGGTTAATAAAAACCATGCTTAACAACGATTCAAATAATTCAAGTAAAGGTGAGATTAAACCACTTAACTCTTCCAATGGTAATGGCTTGCTGGATATTCAAAGTAATGCCAAACCTATTGCCTATGAACAACTGCAAACTGTAAAAGCAGAACTACTAGAGCGAGAATTTGAGCCATTAAAATCAGCACCAGGCGATGTCAGGTCAAGCAAAAAATCTAACTGGTGGCAGCAGCGATCGCTGCGAACAAAGGCAACGATCCTAGGCATTCTTTTGGGTACTTTACCTGTAGTCGCTGTGGGTGTAACAGCCTTTTATTTTACTGATCGCGCGATTACTGAAAAAGTGGTTGATAACCAAAGGGATCAGACAATCTCTCTTTCTAGTTCGGTAAGTCAATTTGTTTTTGAGCGTTACGGAGATATTCAGGCGATCGCCAACCTGCCAATTTTGCGAAATCGTAAGGTACAAGCAGTAGTCCCCATACCAGCTAGGGTTAAGGTATTGCAAGACTATTTAAGGTTTTACGGAGTGTATGACAATATTTTAGTTGCTGATCTGAATGGCAATATCCTATTTCAATCTACTAAATCTTCGACCGCACCAGAGAATTTAGCTGAGGCGGACTACTTCAAGTCAGCTAAGTCAGGGCAGGTATCTATTAGTCAGCCCGAAATATCAAAATCAACAGGGCTAAATTCTGTATTTTTCTCCGCTCCAATTAAAGATTCGGTCACAGGCGAAATTGTCGCAGTGGTGAGAAGCCAAATGGCTATACTCAACCTTGAGGATCGAATTAAGCAGTTTGTGGGTGGCAGTAGCGATTATCATTTATTGGATCGTAAGAATCAGTTATTTATTGCTTCTGAAGTTGAACAGGTGGGCGCAAATACAAAGGAGCTTTTTCCTGACTTTGCTTACATAATTGAGTCAAGAGAGGTGGGTATTTCTGTCTCCAAAGAAATTATAAATGGGGTGGCAAGTGCGGAAAAGTTATTTACCTACGCTCCTATTCTGAAGGTGGGAAGAATGCCAGACATAGACTGGGGCTTGGTGATTCAGGTAGATGAAGATAGAGCTTTTGGCGCCCAGATTGCACTAGGTCAAAACCTTGCGATTGGTACGAGTATTGCTGCCGTGGTAGCAGGAATTTTAGCAACATTAATTGCCAATCGTGCTACCAAGCCGATCGCTGAAGCGGCAGAAGCTGTATTCAAAATTGGACTGGGAGATCTAGACGTACGCTTAAATGTAGATGGGGAAGACGAGATTGCCATGTTAGGGGGCAATATTAACCTGATGGCGGAACAACTAGAGGAATTGCTAGATACTCAGAAAATGGAGACAGATAGAGCTAATTTATTGGCGGCGATCGCCCTAAAAATTCGCCAAACTCTGGATTTGGATCTAATCTGTAACACGATTGTGCAGGAATCTCAGGCGGGTTTGCAATGCGATCGGGTAGTAATTTATCGCTTCAATCCTGACTTTAGCGGCTACATTTCCCATGAGTCTGTTTTACCTGGGCTGCCTTTAGCGATCGAAGACCTGATGGGTGATCCATGTATTCCGAAGGAAACCATTGAAGCCTATAAGAATGGCAGAATTGTACCAACCAATGACGTGAATATTAGCGGTTATCACCCTGATCACATGGCGCTGTTATATCGCTTGAAAGTAAAGTCAAATCTGGTAGTACCGATTGTGCAGGGACTTGATTTATTTGGACTTCTAGTGGCGCATCACTGTCAAGACTTCCATATCTGGCAATCCTCTGAAATTAACTTTTTAGCGCAGTTGGGGATTCAAGCGGGAACGGCGATTGAGCAAGCTGGGTTTGTAGAGCGTCTGGAAGTAGCAAGATCTGAAGCTAGGATGGAGGCGGATGCTGGAGCAGAGCAGCAAAAGCAAGAAAAAGAATTACTTCAACGTCGGGCCTTAGAACTACTGATGGAAGTTGACCCTGTAAGTAGAGGAGACTTGACCGTGCGGGCAAACGTAACTGCCGATGAAGTAGGTACGATCGCTGACTCATATAATGCAATTATCCGCAGTTTAAGAAAGCTGGTAACTGAAGTGCAGAGTGCATCGCAATCAGTTTCAAATACG
>JBBRVV010000152.1:0-5650 GCA_038246525.1 Pseudanabaenales cyanobacterium | reverse complement strand
TTAGTGCCATCGTCTTTTTTTGGCTTCTTGGCTTCTTTTTGTTGCTTTTGCTCTTTTCCCATTTTCCTGCTCCAAGATATTTAGTTAAAAATTGTATTTACAGCTTTTTGATTCTCTTTAATTCTACGCTTAGGTAGATGATTAAAAATTTTGTAATCCAAGTCACATTTGTACTAAACAATTCGGTGACAGAAGATATATTTGATTAACGGTAACTGATACTAGCAGAATTTCTAGAAGGGCTAACTTGGATAATATTTTGAGTATTATTTTTGGGCTGATTAGTTTGATTATTTTCTAAGTTAAATCTTTTCTCTACTACCTGCCCAGCTTGCCCCAGAGTTCCCATAGACTGATCATTAAATGTTGCCATCACCGCTCCGCCGTTTCCAGCTACAACTTTTATCTCCTGATCGGCTGACCAATTGCGACTAGAGCCTTTGGGCAAAGTACCTTCAAACTGGATTTTGCCATCCACATCTACCCGCAGCCAAGCTACATCAGTGGTAGAAATACCTAGGTTGATTGGTTTGGAGCCAGATTCGGTTTTAGCTTGAACATCTGTGCCTATTTCATTAGACGGGACAGATGTAGACGGGGCAGAAGTTGAAGGGGCTAAAAACTTAGTACTACCTACTTCTCCAAGATTTCCACCGTGAGGCAAGGGCTTAACCTGGGCAGACTTGCTCAAGTTTGGTTTAACTGCGGAGGTTGAAGGTGCTTTCGCTTGATTAAAGAAATTCGCCAATAGGCTAATCGCAAGCCCAATTACTCCGAGGTAAATGGCATAGAGATGAAAGGAGCGTAACTCTAGCTTAGGGACTGTCAGTAAAGGCTTTGAATCTGACTGATGGGATAGGGGAAAATCTTCCGCTAATTCTTGCATTCCCAGGGCTTGACCATATTTGCGAATAAAACCTTGAACGTAAATCGGTTCTGGAAGTTGATCTAGGTCTCCATCTTCGATCGCTTTGAGATGACGCTCGGCAATTAAAGTTGTAGAAGTAATTCGATGTAGAGGAATGTGTTGGGTTTCACGCGCTTGCTTCAGTTGCGCCCCAATTTCACTTAATATATCAGCTTGACCGCGTTTATCGGCTTGATTGTTGGTTTGATCGCACTTGCCCATCACGATAATCAACCCATTTAGTAAGTATTACAAAAACTTTTTGTAAGGTTTTAACCCTTCATAGTCTATCACGCCTGAATTTTTCTTGCTTGAAACAATTTAGCGCTAATTTTTTTGAAGTTGCCTGATCAAGAGATAATTTTGCTTACTTATTAAAACCTTCTCACGTGGCTTTTAGAGATGCAAGATTATTTTTTACATAATACATGAGGAACGCAAAGCATTTATTTCGAGCGATCTTAGAGATCTAAATTCTCCTACTGCTAAATCCCCTAAGCCAATTTCACCAATCCCCACACGGTGTATGCCTTTTACCCGATACCCTAGCTGCTCGGCACAGCGTCTAATTTGGCGATTTCTGCCCTCATGCAGTTGAATTTTTAGGAGAGTAGCGGTGGCAGTGGTTTGTAAAATTGTGATTTCGGCGGGCTGAGTGATTTTATCGTCTAAGATCATGCCATCTGCCCATTGTTGGAGTTGGCGATCGCTCGGGTACCCTTCTAACCAAACTTGATAAGTTTTGGCAATGTGATAGCGGGGATGAGTAAGTTGATTTGCTAGTTCGCCGTCATTGGTCAATAGGAGTGCCCCACTGCTATAAAAATCTAAGCGTCCTACTGAAAAGAGAGTTTGATAATTTTCTGGCAAAAGGTCTAGGATCGTTTTTCTGCCCTGGGGATCATGGCGAGTACAAAGAAATCCCTCTGGCTTGTGCAAAAGCAAGTAAGTAGTCTGGTAAGTAGCTAAAATTTGATCGTCCACCATAATCTGATCACGTTCAGGATCTGCCTTGGTACCAAGTTCGGTAACCACAGTTCCATTTAGACAGACTC
Source organism: Pseudanabaenales cyanobacterium (assembly GCA_038246525.1). Classification (GTDB taxonomy): domain Bacteria; phylum Cyanobacteriota; class Cyanobacteriia; order Pseudanabaenales; family Pseudanabaenaceae; genus JANRLH01. Next base: position 3,688 of record JBBRVV010000152.1, on the reverse strand, counting down.
TTCCAGCCAAAATTGCCTGCTCTGCCCCACGCCGAGAAGTGACACCATACCGAGATAGAATTTTTTGCAGCCGCTCTTCCATTCGCTCTGCCATTAGCCCTTGATTTCTGCTTGTAATTTTTGCAGATGGGCCAAAACTTCTTGACTATGACTACTAGGATTGACCTTGGTAATGCGATCGCGCAAGATGCCTTCAGGATCAATAATAAAAGTGTGACGCAACGAAATAAATCCCAACCAAGAACCGTAAGCCTTACTAACTGAGCCATCCGTATCTGCCAAAAGCGGAAATTTTAAGCCTTCAGCTTCACAAAACTCGGCATGAGAATCCACCGAGTCAGCACTAATGCCAATGATCTGGGTATTTTCAGCCAAATATTTAGGCAAATCTTGCTGGAAGCGCCGAGCTTCAATTGTGCAACCTGAAGTAAAATCCTTGGGATAAAAGTAAACCACCGCCCATTTACCGTTCAGATCAGCAAGGGAAATATTCTTGCTGCCCGTGTTTGTTGGCAAATTAAAGTTTGGTGCAGCCACATTTAGATTTGGAAGCTTACCGCCCAAAGCATAGGCAGGAGCATTAAAACTGAAAAGTAGTATGGAGGTAGCCACCAGAGCTATAGCCCAGCGCCCAAGTTTGGTTAAATTAGACAATTTCATGGGTTTCAATAATATTTAAATAAAAAAGGTTAGACTCCCTAACCTCTATGTTACTTCTTTCATACTTTTTCAAATCAAAAATAATGAGATTGGGGGTGATCCCCTTAACCTAATTTTAATCAAATTTGTATTTACTTTGCTGTTTCATGTAGAAGCGCAGAGTAGAGCCTATGCCACAGGTGTCTTAGTAATTACTTGCCAGACTGAGCCGATTGAGCGCATTTCGCAATCACACCATCCTTAGTCATCTGTTCGGTTGTTCGGTGTACTTCTTCTCATTCTTGGCAAAGTCAGAATACTCGTAGCGCTGAGCCGCATTGCCAATTGCACATTCACAGTAAGCATTAGCCACTTTTGTAGAAACTTTACTGTTAGTAGACTTGATTGCCGATGCAGAGCAATTTTTTTGTGTACTTGTCACCTGTGAACTATTCCACTTGAAATTTTGACTAACTAATTGGGCAGTAGCTTCTTCGCGGTTGAAGCCAAGACTCAAGGCTAAAGCTGAACCTGTAAATAGGGCAAAGGCGAAAGGCAAGAGAATTTTCTTCATATATAGATATTTGATAAATCAGTAACTATGACTTTCTTGAACTAGCAATTTGACCAGTTTAAGCGTAGCAATGTTTCAGCTATCTCTGGTAGTTCATCTCAGCTAGCTGCCCAGTAATTGCCTGTAGCTTCTCTCAGTAACTTCTAAAAGTCATTTGGGATTAAGCGTAAGCTGTCCCTAATGCCCACCAAAGTAAGAATGAAATTGCACTTAAAACTACAATTGCCGAGAGCGCGATCGCTACAGGACTATCTGCTCCTTCAAATTTCATGATGCCGCGATTAAAGTCTGACATATAAGCTAAACCTCCAATAATGATTAAACAACTAAACCTATGTAACTAGTCAATCAATTACGCCTAGATCATACCTCTCTCTCTCTCATTCAGGAATAGGTGCGCCCACGCCACTGTTTGGGTTTGGTGGAAGCTGAAAGCCAAATTCGGATTACGGCTAAAGGGTCTGCTAGGGGAGAAAGCCAATACCAAAAACCCACTTCGGTATAGCTAGCCCTGATCCCAAAATTGAGCGCAATTCTTGACAGAAACAAAAAGCTATTGATCCCCAGCAATAGCTTGCCTAAAATCTCTTCGGGCAACCCAAAAAATACCGAAAAAATTAAGATTGGTATAGGTAATCCTTGTACCGCTAAGAGGAATAAACAGTCGCCCCAGGTTTGAATTGGGGTAGAGGCATCTTTGAGATCTAGCGATCGTCCCCATTCTTTCCAAGTTTCCGCAAACGAAGTATACATCCTTACCTGAATCAGATTTGCCCCATCCAGAAAGCCGACTTTTGCGCCTCTTTGAGCGGCGGCTCTAACCAAAGTAACGTCATCACAAAATGAAGATTTAGCTAATTCATAACCTTGAAGTTGCTCTAGTAGCGATCGCTTAGACAAGAAACATTGACCATTTGCCATCACCCGCTCTTGACTAAACTGAGAGCGATCGCCCGTAGCACCAAAACGATAGATTAAAGTTACCAATAGGGCGGGCTGTAACCACTGTTCCCCAGGATTTTTGAGAATAAATTTAGGCGACAGCGAAACCATGTCATAACCGTCAGCGATCGCTTGATTGACAAAGCTGGCAACCAAGCCAGGCTGGGGCTGAGTATCTGCATCAATTCCCAAAATCCACTCACTCTCAGGAGCGGCAGCCAAAAAACCGCTATGTAATGCCCAAGGACGACCTACCCAACCTGGGGGCAGAGGATCATCGGTGACTAGGCGCAAATTTGGCGCAAAGCTAGGCTCAAGGCGAGTGACATATTCGGGTGTGCCATCCTGGGAGCGGCTATCTACCACAATAATTTCATGGGCAGCCTGATGCTCAAGCCCTTTGAGACAGTAGGGTAGACGTTCAATTTCGTTTAAAGTTGGGATTACCACACTTACTTTTAGATTGGCTTTTGGACTAGCTTTTAGTAAGTCAGGCAGATCGTCTGGTAAAGGCTCGGTTAACGGCTGAAGGGCAGGCTGCCTTTGAGGGGCAGTGCTTAATCGTTGGAGTAAAATCGCTAGAAATGGAAGTTGAAAAACTAAGATCAGCAAATAGGGCATTGGTTTATTTATCAGTTATGCGCGCACAGGCTCTACATCATTAACTTCAAACCCATGCTTTTGCAGCGCACGAGTAAGTTCTTGGATGTCTTGCACGCGGTCAACAAACAGAACGCCATTTAAGTGATCCATTTCATGTTGAATTACTCTTGCCAATAGACCATCAGTCACTAGAGTCTGTGGCTTGCCTTCTTCGTCTCGGTAAGCGATCGTTACTTGGTCGGGACGTTTCACATCCAAAAATACTTCAGGAATACTAAGGCAGCCCTCTTCACCCGTAACAATGTTACCTCCAGCAAACTTGACTTCTGGATTAATCAAAATTAGTGGTGGCTTAGATTGATCCTTTAATTCAATATCAATTACGATCAATTGCTTATTAATCCCTACTTGGGGCGCAGCTAATCCAATCCCATCCTCGCTATACATAGTTTGCAACATTTGCACAGCAATTTGGCGAATTTCATCATTGATCTTATTAATCCGCTTAGCAGGTTGGCGCAGAAAGCGATCGCCCAACTTATGTACCTTTAGTGGCGGATTCTTTAACTTTTGCTTAAGAACTTGGGTCAGAGTGGATAGCATTTAGATTCTCTTTAACTACTATTTTCATTTTGCCACATGAATTAGGCGTGGCTCAAGCCTAGATCGATCGCTAGTTGATTTTCGCTGAAAGTTGTTTGCTGCATTACCTCTCGCATTACCTGGTCAGGAGAGCTACCCGCGCCACAATCCTTGAGCCAATTTTGCGCTTCATTTCCTTGTTTCAGGATTTTTTGCAAAGGTAACAAGAAGCAGAGTGTGCCTTTAGTTTTAGCGATCGCTTTCACCTCTTCATATAAATTCTCAATCCAGGTTCTAGCCAAGATTTTCTCGCCTGTTTGCCAATGAATTAGTTCAGCCTCCAAACTT
>JBBRVV010000151.1:0-5673 GCA_038246525.1 Pseudanabaenales cyanobacterium | reverse complement strand
CGTATTTAATCAATTCAATCTATTCATTCATGAAATGAAACATCCACCTGCCATATTAAAAGTGTGTTTTATGGTACTAAAGCAAATCATAGTTTTATTAAGGAATCATCATGAACAAAATTGACCTGACTAAATCATTGCCGCGTGAAGATTGGGGTAAATTTTTCGATCAACTTTCTACTGATCGCCGTGGGGAGCATATTTCAATTGAAATGCTCGATAAAGAACTTGGAGATGAAGAACTAATCAAGAATGCCCCTCTACTAGCGATGATTTATGATCGCCCTGGCAAAGGAGATAACTTGGCGATAGAGACAGGTATAGATGAAATGAGTTATGGGCACTCAATCGAATCACCCACTGAAGTTACAACGGGAGAGAACGCAGATGGTGAGATTATCGCAATTTCGATTTCTGAAGCTTCTGGCAGAAAAACTTTAATCAAAATCCCAGCCACAGCTATTTAGGTTAAAAGTCGAACATACTCAAAATATTTATTCAAAGGGGAAATAACATGAGCGTTAATGAATTCGATAATGCCGAACAATCTGTTGGTTCTGGAATGATGACGGCAATCTCCATTCTTATCTGGGGATTATAGCGATCACTTTTCCTTTATTTGTCAGCATTACTTCAGACCTATTATTTGGTTGGATATTTATCGTTGCTGGAATTGGTCAAATTATTTATGCCTTTTAATTAAGAGAATTAGGACAATTTACTTGGAAATTAATCCTAGGAATCTTATATCTCCTGTCTGGAATTATCGTAATTGCAAATCCGTTTTAAGGGTTGCTCGCCTTAACCTTAGTAATTGGGGTCACTATTTTTGTCCAAGGAGTGATTCACTTAAGCTTCTCATCAGCACTTTATACTTTTCTAGGCTACGGGCATAAACATCATTTTGCCGTTCTAGTATAAATTTATTGAATAATTCAGGTACGGTCACACCCGAACGTACCCGTTGTTCTATTTTGGATTGCAGTCTGTAGCGATCTAAAGTCAAATCGAAATGTCCTGATAGGACATCAAGCTCAATCTGTCTTGCCTTAGCCTCAGCCACAGTTCGATTAGTCAAAGTATCTGGTAGCCCGATAGCTAAACAAAACCTTTTTCCACCATACTGCCATCTCAGGCGCAAGCCCCGATCATTAACCGCCTCAATGCTGACTAGATTTTTTGCCATCTTGGGTGCGACAGTGCGTACCCAAATCGTACCTGAAAACTAGGTAAAACGTGCTCAGACGTGCAAGAGTGTGCCAAATGACTGCGCTAGGTTAAGACTTGATCAACTAGGTAATTTTCGGAAATCCTCTCTCTGTATACGCTTCAGCCAATGGAGCTAAGCGGATTCGAACCGCTGACCCCCTCAATGCCATTGAGGTGCGCTACCAACTGCGCTATAGCCCCCTAGGCTTTCGATTTTACCATAGGTAATTGCCTAAAAATTCGGGAAGCCCAAATAATAGAGCCTAGCTAGATTTTGGGAGCAAGTAACCAAGATGTTAGAATCTAAGCGTCAAGAAAATCGATAGTCAAATCGGCAATCAAATGTCTTAGGCAAAAAGATTATGAATAAAGATTGCTAGAATAATAATATCCAGCTAAAATTTGTGCGAACCAAACTAAAATCCTCTAACTCTCAGCCGATTGATTCGTCTCTAGAAAATTCAATTAGTGACTTATCTGATGATTTTGGTCTTGAATTAACTTCTCCTAATCATTTTTTAAATAATCTATTAATTGAGCCATCAACAGATGAAGAGAGCGATCGCTTAATTGGCAGATATGTGGGCAAAACCTATTTGATTAATACTCTGATCTACAGTGGAGGGTTGAGTAGGGTCTATCGGGCAAATTGTGGCGATCGCTCAGTAGTTCTCAAAATATTGCAGCTTGATTGTAGTGAAGATTCAGAATTAAGAGAAAAATTTCTAGCTCAAATACAAGTGATCACTTGTATCCAAACAAAAAAGTCAATTAGAGTTATTGATTATGGCACAGAATTTCTGCCCCTGAATCAATATGACGCGGAATTACCTTATATTGTCTCTGAGCTTTGCGAATTTCCTAGCTTGGCGGAAAACCTAAAGAATAATACCTATGATCTACCTGGGGCGATTGCTCTAATTATAGGCATAATTAAATCTCTTCAATCCCTTTATGCTGGTGCATATTTGCGCTCTGAATCTGGTGCAATCATCCATCCTGTGAAGTTGTGGCATCACAATCTCAAACCGAATAATATTTTTCTTGGTGATTTATTCATTCAACTTGGCGATTTTGGTGGTTATCAGCTTTTATTTTTACCAGAACAAGGTGATTGGCACTATGCTGCACCTGAAGATTGGCAGGGAACTCAATTAACAAGGGATGAACGGCGAGATGTGTATGGTTGCGGACTGATTCTCTATGAGATTCTAACTGGTAAAAGTCCCTATCAGGTTCCTGCAAATAGTAATGCGAGTGAGTGGCAAAGAGTGATATCGACTCAGCCGATTCCAACTATTGCAGCTAATTTAGAAATTCCCCGTGCTTTAGAATTATTGATTTTGCGTTGTCTAGAGAAAGATCCGCAGCATCGTTTTAGTAATCTTAAACAGTTGCAGACTGCTTTAGAAGAAATTGCCCAAATTCCTGAGCGAAAGTCGACTAAGAGCAAGCGATCGCTTCTTCGTCCATTTTATTTAATCCCTTTTGGTGCCGCTGTAATAGTTGCTTCCTTGATATATCTAAACCTAAACTCAACTCCCCGAACTGTAATTCAACCCAAGCCGCAATTGAATTTAAATTCTGCTACCCTCCCACCCACCCCAGGAAAGAACTCTGAAATAAGCTCAGAGGAAACCCTAGAGAAGAATTTAACCAAAATTACAGAGAATACCTCTGAAAAGATTTCTGAGAAAAGCCCTGAAAGAAGCTCTGATAAGAACCTTGTACAAGCAAAATCCACGCAAGGAAGAAATCTTGAGAATTCGCTTAGATCGATAGAAATATCAAATAGAAAAAATCAATTTGCTAAGGCTGAATCTCAGGCTAAAAATTCAACCAAATCCCTAGTAAAACCTCTAGCTAAATCCTTGCCGCCCGCTCTATTAACCTCTACAATCCCCCAAGTTTCAGTAGCGAATTCTTCTACCACAGTTTCACCAATAATCGTTCAAGTAACTAAAGCTCAGCCAATCCAATCTGCTTCTAGGAACTTATCTATTCCAGTTGCCAAAAGAGTAGAGCCAATTCCTCTGCCCTCTGCCGAATTCTTTCCTAGACCCTTAGCTCAGCCGAGATCAAAGCTAATTCCTCCTCCTGTAGTCGAAGTTGTAAATTCTCAAGATCAAGCTGTGAGTAAGCAATTACAACTCTCGATCAGTGTCTCAAATGAAAATGCCGCTAATTTTTCTGAGCTTTTGCAACGTGGCGGCGAGCTTGCCACTCAAACAATCAATCGTGAATTTGCGCTCTATCCTCAACGACAAGAGTTACAGGTAGCAGTTGTGGGCGATCGCAATGGGCAAGAAGTGCCACTTTTACTCGCTAAGGTAAATCGTAACGAATGGCAAAAAGACGCAAATATTGGTAGATGGGCAAACTTTATTATCAAGTCTGAGGCGCTGTTAGGTTCGATATCGCCTTCAAAAAATTCCCTAAAAAGGTAGAGTGATTTCCATTCTCTTATGGATCTTGGGGATTTGCCTCTGGCTCAGGTGCAACTTCCACTGGAACAGGTAACGAACTTGGCTCTGAATCTGGTTGAATTGCTGGCGCTAAAATTGGTTCAGCTTTTGGCTCTGGTTTCGGTTCGGTTCTTTGAGGAAGCGGCGGACTTGAATCTTTAGGTGGACTTGGGATAGCTGAAACATTTGGCGGACTTGGAATTTCCTGACTACGGGCGTAAATTGGTTCCTCATAAGTTGTTTTTGGTTCCCATCCTGGATTACGAACAGATTGAGTCTGGGTTTTAGCTAAAGTTTCGATTTGTGGTTGCAAGTCAAAAAGCAATTGATTCTTGGGGAAGCGCTTCTCCAATTCAGCTTGGGCAATTAGCTTAGGCTTTTCCATTTGTCCTGGAAATTGGGCTGGGAATTGTCCAAGGGCAGAAATTCTAACTAGTTGATTTGGTTTAAGCGTTACTAAATTGCGATTGAATCGAGAGCGGATTTGCACTTCGCCATCTAAAGAAATAACTTGATCAGCAATTAAAAGATTAGCAGATACTTCAAAGTATGCTTTCCCTTTTGCAATTTCGGCGATCGCTTTGGGCGTTTGAATCGTAATCTTCTCTCCTTTTCCTTCAGCTGATTTGATTAACATTTTCCCTTGAGTTAAATCAAGCTGGATTAAGTTCAATTGATTAATAAGTTTAAAATTGAGAATGCTGTTTCCTTCTAAGCGAATCACTGCGCCGTTTTTCAGCTTCACTTCTACTAAAGCGTTATTTTCGGTTTTGATCATTTCGCCTGGAGCGATCGCTGTATTCAAGCTGGCAGAGGTTTTAAGGCGGCTATTCAAAAATTTTACCCAAACTGGTCGCTGCCTAATTTCAGTAATTGTAGCGATCGCGTCTGGTACAACCTCCCATGCGAAAGGTTTAGCAGGATTGCCGCCTTTATAAAAATTTAGAGCGATCGCGAAGACCAAGCCCACCATAAAAAGTAAAGCGGGGCTTTTAAGCAATTGGACAATGCGTTGTGTCATGAGCTTCTTTTCGCTATACTATTAGACTGATCAAAAATATAAAGCGCAAGCCAAAAAAGTCTTTCCCAATAGATTACCGATATTCTGGTTGAATTGATCAAGCAAAAACAAGTAAATATCAGACAAAACCCGTAAATATCCCTCAAAAATTCTAAAGATTATGTCAAAAAGTGATGTTCAGGTCATGCTGACCAAAAATGTAAGTAAGTTGGGTAAGTTAGGTGACCTAGTTTCAGTTGCGCCTGGCTATGCTAGAAACTATCTGATGCCCCAGTCTATGGCAGTCCCTGCTACTCCAGGCATTATTAAAGAAGTAGAACGCCGTCGTGAAAAAGAGCGCCAGCGCTTAATTGCCGTGCGCCAGGAAGCAGAAAGCCGCAAGACCGCTCTGGGTGTGATTGGTGGCTTCATTATCAAAAAACCTGTAGGTGAAAATGACAGTATTTTCGGTACAGTTACTGACCGCGAAGTAGCAGACTTGATCAAGGCTAAAGCGATGATGGAAGTCGATCGCCGTGAAATCACCGTGCCCGAAGTCAAGAAGATCGGTAGCTACGATGTCCAAATCCGCCTCCATGCTGATGTAATCGCTGTGCTGAAACTGCAAGTTGTGGCTGAGTAGTTTTCTTGAGCAAACTGCCATGAATAATGAATTTGCTGAGTTTGGCGATCGCTTGCCGCCCCAAAATATTGAGGCGGAGGAGGCAGTTTTAGGCGGGATTTTCCTCGATCCTGAAGCAATCTCGCGGGTAATTGATACCCTCCGCCCAGAAATGTTTTATGTGGGTGCACATCAGGAAATTTTCCGAGCCTGTATTGCTTTGCATAGTCAGTCTAAGCCCACGGACATTATGAGCATTACCAGTTGGCTAAGCGATCGCGAACTGCTCGAAAAAGTAGGCGGACAGAGCAAAATTATTCAACTCTGCGATCGGACAGTTTCTGCAATCAATATTGATTATTATGCTGTTTTGATTT
>JBBRVV010000150.1:0-5680 GCA_038246525.1 Pseudanabaenales cyanobacterium | reverse complement strand
TTATAGTGTCTTTGACGGGAATAGCGGCGATTAAGCCAAGATTTTTCGCTAATTGTCTGGCACAGCGCTCAAAAAGCTCAGGGGTAGCTAAACAGCGTGCGCCGTCGTGGATCAATACCTTAATCTGAGATTGATCAAGCGATCGCAAGCCATTTGCCACAGAAATTTGACGAGTAGCACCACCTTCTACCCAAGTCAGTTTGGCTTCTGGTGATCTAACCAAAATCTGGGCTTTGATTTGACAAAATGCTTCATAGTCCCAAGGCTGTCCAATTATGGTGATTGAACTTAGAGATTTACTGGCGATCGCTGCTTCTATTGTCCACTGCAAAATTGGCTGATCTAATAAGGGTAGTAACAGTTTATTGCGATCGCTACCCATGCGCTTACCGCTACCCGCAGCTGGGATCAAAAGAGGAGTCATTATTATTTGGTTATGTCTAACTTTTTAGATCGGAGAGGCTTGAGACTGGCAGGCGATCGCTAGGATTTTCGGGTAGATTTTTCTGACCTTCTAAGGAATTAGGTTCAGGGTTGGGCAATCTTAGTTTATCAAATGTACTTTTAATCGAACTAGCTACTGGTACAGCTACTATTAAACCTAGCGGTCCAGAAATTTTCACGCCCACTAACAGCGAAATCAAGATCCAGGCAGGATTTAAGCCAGTCAAGTTACCTAAAATTCTAGGGGCAAGGACATTACCAATAATTTGATCGATGATCACTGTAGCAATTAGCACCTTGATCCCCAGCCAAAAATTCTCTAATGCAACTAGTAGAGTCACCACCACTACTGCAGTCGCCCCACCAAACGGGATCAAGGTCATTACACCAATACCAATGCCAAATAACAAGCCAAAAGGTACAGCTAAGAAGAAGAATGCCGAGGTCATGGCAATCCCGTTCAAAGTAGCGAGGGTAGCCTGTCCAATGTAATAGTTGAGAATATTTTGGCGCAGAGATGTCTGCACTAGATTGCCAATATTAGGCGGAAACCACTGGAAGATACCCGACCAAATGCGATCGCCCCGCAATAATAAATAAAACATCAATGCTAAGCCCAGCAGTAAATTTACCACACTGCCCACAGTATCAAGCGCGAAGCTGATTACCTTACCCGTAAGGTTTTGCAATTGTCCCGAAAGCTTGCCTGAAAGCTGTGAAGTTAGTCCGCTTAGATCGAGTTGAATATTTTGTTCATCGCCCCAAGCTTGAAGTGCCAACAACTGGCGACTACCAGAGTCAATCCAACTAGGTAACCTTTTTGCAAACTCGTTTAGCTGCTCAAATACCACCGGAATTAGAGTAATGCCTACCGCCACCAAGACCGAGACAGTGAGGAGGAATACTAGCACTACCGCGTTACCACGATTTGCGCCCCTAGTTGCCATTGCCTGTACAGGATAATTCAGCAGGAAAGCCAAGACTGAAGCCGCAATCAGAATACTAGCTAAGGGTTGAAAATACTGTAAAACCTGAAGTGCTACCCAACCATTTAGCACAATTAGCGGGAAGGTAAGCCACAGACTCAGACGCTGCCAGAGTTTCGGATCGGGTGCCATAGGTTACTGGGAATTACTGGGAGAATTACTGGGAGGAGAAGTTAGCAGATTATCTTGAGGTTGAGTATTAGATGGCACGGGAGCAGTTTCTGGGTCTCCAGGTAAGTTAGCAGGAACTTGCTTAGTCAGATCTTTAACTTGATTAGTAGATTGATTTGCAGGAGGAATAGATAGGGGTAGGGCTTTACTGGTTACAGGGGGAGAGATCCAGCCCGCACTTAAAATAATTGAAAGGGCTAGAAAGAAGGTAATTAATCCCCAAGTGAGGCGGTTGAGGCTTGCTTCAGCACTCCTGGTACTTGAAAACATCTGTGCCTGTCCGCCAATCCCTGCTACACCATCACCTTTTGGACTATGGAGCAACACCAAGAAAATGATCGACACAGACAGAATTGACCAGATAATTTTTACCGCAGGATACAGCATTACTCTCTATTTATTTATGAGATTTACTTAAAATTTACTTACGAGACTTACTTAGTATAGATTGAATTAGCCTGTTGAAATATTTCAGCTAAATGGCGCAGTGAAATTCTCGATTAAGCCTAAATCATAAATTAAGGTTATGTCCCTAGCTTACTTCAAGGCGGAGTTGAAAAGTTAGTTAAGATCGAATAGCTTTTGCAGCGCGATCGCTTGGGCATAGGGTTGCTGCCCATAACTAAATACCCAAGGTACAACAGGATCAAGATGGGGTAAAAGCTGATCCAGATTGTAGGGACTGCCATAGAGGGCGATCGCCGCTAAATCATCTTTTGCAATCAAGCTCTTAATTAAAACTTCCGCCTGGCTAGAGATTGTAGATTTGCCCCGAAAAGGATTACCACGACTAAAAATCTGCACAAAGGTTTCGCCTAAAGATTCAAGATTTAGCCTTGATAGAATTTCCGTATCTACTATTAAAGTCTTGCCACCCAAGGATTCAGGTATGGCGATCGCGCCTGACTGTTTCGCCAAAAACTCGCCAGCGACCAAAAGGTGATCCACCAAAATCAAATTAGTAAAAGTTTCAGGGAACTTGATGGGTCGGGGTAAATAAATTTTTAGCGATCGCTTTGCCAGATCTTCTGCCTGTAACCAATTTACCTCTTTACCCAGTTCTGGAATTTTGAGGCTCTTGGGTTGACCGACTTTTGCCTTAGCTTGCCAAATTCTAGTGACAGATTCTTTTATTCTTGCGGCTGAAATTAGTCCTTCGTTGACCGCCTGAGCGATCGCTTTAATCGCCTCAATTGGAGTGATCGGCATTAATAAAATATCTGCACCTGCTAGAACTGCCTTCACGGCTACTTCGGTATGGTGATAACGCTCGGCTACTCCCGCCATCATCAGAGCATCAGTTACTATCAACCCTTCAAAGCCCAACTGTTGGCGCAAAATTTCAGTCAAAATTGGCCGAGAGAGCGTAGCAATTTCATTGGGGTCGAGCGCGGCAGCGAATACATGGGCAGACATTACACTATCCACCCCAGCTTTTATTGCGGCTTGAAAAGGAATAAATTCTAAATTTTCAAAGCGATCGCGGCTATGGGCAAGAGTAGGCAACTGTAAATGGGAGTCCACATCGGTATCGCCATGCCCAGGGAAATGCTTCGCCGTAGTTAGCACCTTAGCAGATTTTGCGCCTTGAATAAAGGCAGTAACATTTTCAGCTACGCGCTCAGCAGTTTCGCCAAATGCTCTGACATTAATTACAGGATTTGCGGGATTATTGTTTACATCAGCAACAGGCGCGAATAACCAATTTATGCCAATTTCTAAGCTTTCCTCGGCGGTAACTCTGCCCATGATCTCAGCATCTTTAAGCAGCATACAAGCCAGAGGCGGCAGAAATGAGGTTGCTCCCTGAAAACGCTGCCCCACCCCTTCTTCTACATCGGCGGCAATTAACAAAGGAATTTTGGCTGAGGATTGTAATTGAGGCGATCGCCAAGCAATTTCCGCTGCCGAGCCTCCCATCAAGATTACGCCACCCACACCCCAATTTTGCAACAGGGCTTCAAGTGTTTGATTATTTGCTTCCCATTTTGGATATTGAATCTGGCGATCGCTCAAATATCCTGAAGCCCGCACAACTATCATCTGGGCAATTTGCGCCTCTAAACTAAGGCTATCTATTTCTGGTAGCATAAATTTTCTAAAAACCTTAAAATTCAGCCGCAAAGTCCTTGCGCGTAGCTGGTTGAGGCACTTCTAAGCCTTCTCCACCCAAATATTTTAGGGGCTTCCCTTCTACTGATAAGTAAAGTTTGGCATCATGATCGAGGCTCGTAGCGGTGTAAAGCACTTGTGCCAAACGCCCATTCATACTGGCTGTGCCGCCGCCACTAGTAAATTCTTGGGATAAATTTAGTCGAATCTCTTTGCCTTGCATGGACAGGTCTAATAGTTTAGTTTGGGCAGGAATCTCGCTGTGTAGATTATTATCCTTGACATTATTCTTCGCATTTTCAGATTTTGGCTCAGATTTAGATTGGGAGAATAGCTGTAGTAATGCCTCACGCAGTGCCTTTTCGTCACTTTTTGCTTTTACTGTAGTTGGTACTGCCGCCAAGCGATCGCCCTTCGGCTGAATGTGATAAACCTGAATCCCGTAGCTATTTACGCCCTGTTCACTATTATCTTTATTGGGCAGAATCTCTAACTTAGTTGATTTAGATTCAGGATTCTTCTTGATATCCCCATTAGAGTTTGGGTCAGGGGTATTTGCGCCGAGACCAGATGTGGTGTTTAAATTGGGCAGTTTTTCGGATTTTTCACTAGAAAAATTACTAGGCAACCAAGCTGGAAACATAGCTACTCCAGCTCCCGCTAAAATACCTAGTGCTACTAGCCCAAGTACCGCCCTAGCTTTCACTGTGAATCACCTTGCTCAACCATATACATATCAAAATTTATCAAAAGTGCATCAAAAGATTAATGGGCAAAAAGAGAATCGAACTCTTACGGGTCTCCCCGCCAGATTTTGAGTCTGGTGCGTCTACCAATTCCGCCACTCGCCCTCACAGTAGGTTTTCAATATAGCAAAAAAACTCAGGTTTCGATCAAAAATTCGGTTAAGCTGACCCAAGAACTGTAAAAATCTATACCTAATCCCCATGAATGTTCGAGAAATTAATCAGAATTTGGTTATCGCCGTCATATTTATCGTGGCACTGATATTCCTCCTTATTGCTGCCGGACCATTGGTAGTGGTAGGCGCAGGAAATCGCGGCGTAGTGATGAATTTTGGTCAGGTACAGGACGAAATTTTACCTGAAGGTTTACATTGGCGCGTACCGATTATGACTGAGATTAGACAACTGAGTGTGCGTGTACAGAAGACAGATATTTTGGCGCAGGTTGGCTCTAAGGATCTGCAAGAAGTTCAGCTTGATGTGGCAATCAACTGGCATATCGATCCTAGTAAAGTAAATAAAGTTTTTCAAGATATTGGCGATGAAGCCCAGGTAGTCAATCGGATTCTTAATCCTGCGGTGGGAGAGGTGATCAAAGCCGCCGCTGCCAAGAAAAATGCCGAAGAAATTTTGACCAAACGACCCGAACTCAAAGCCGAGATTGACGACAACCTAGATGAGCGTTTAGAAGAGTACGGCATTATTTTAGATAGCGTTTCCCTCTTAGATGTGGACTTTACTAGGGAATTTGCGGCGGCGATCGAGCAGAAACAAATCGCTGAGCAAGAAGCCCAGAGAGCAGTATATGTGACCCAAAAGGCGGCTAGAGAAGCGGAGGCGGTAGTCAATCGTGCCAAAGGACAGGCAGAAGCCCAACGATTAATTCAGCTAACCCTTACACCTGAAGTGTTACAAAATAAATTGATCGATGCCTGGGACGGTAAGTTCCCCTTAGTCTATGGCGGTAATGCCTTGCCTTTAATTGATCCCAAGTTGTTTGGCATGACTGCACCCGAAAAAAATCCTAAATAGGGCTTAAATTTCTTTGCAGTACAATATCAGCAAGAGTTATAGCAGGAAAATAAAATTTATGGAATTGTTAGGAGTCATATTAGCGATCGCTTACATTGGCGGCATGTGGAAATTCTGGTCAGGTTATGATCGCACTAACTTTAATCGGGATTTTGTCACCCGCCTCAGTTTGGGATTTCTGTGGTTACC
>JBBRVV010000149.1:0-5694 GCA_038246525.1 Pseudanabaenales cyanobacterium | reverse complement strand
TAAAATAATGGAAACTTTGCCTGTCAGTTTGCAGGAGAGAGTTACAGATCATTTAAGGGAATACATCAACGACTTGCAAGATGAGATTAAATGGGATAATTCGTTTGCAAAGACTCAATCGAAATTAGTTGCAGCAGCAAGGCTTGCTAAGCAAGAAATTGCTGAGGGTAAAGCTGTTGCTCTTGACTACGAGCAATTATGAAATCTCTCACTTTACCTTCTTTCTGGGTTGAGTATCGAAAGCTAAATGAGAACATCAGGCAAAGCACAAGAAAGACTCATCGATTGTGGGCTGAGAATTTATTTCATCCTTCTTTACATTTCAAGTGTATTAATAGCGAGGAATCGATTTGGTCTGTGAGAATAACGAGAAATTATCGTGCGCTTGGAATTCTAGAAGGCGATACGGTGACTTGGTTTTGGATTGGGAGTCATGATGACTACGAGAAGTTTTTCTAGATTATTAGATTCAGACAAGGGGCTTAAGCCCCTTGTTCTATGAGCTTGAGATATACTTTGTAAATGCTGTATCGCATCGCCTAAACTTATGACCCAGACAATCGAACAAAAAATAACTCTGTACGATCGCGATCTTAATTTGTGGTTAGAAGAGGCGATCGCTTAGAAATCGGTTTAGCAATTAGCAACAATCAAAATCAAACTGGAAATCTAAATATTTCAGGCAATCTCAAAGGTAAGCTAAAATTCTTCCAATCAGGAGAAGAGCTTAAACTACAAACTGAGTTGAAACCAGGCACAAGTGCTTATCGATTCCCAATTGAAGTTGAAAATAACGCAAATAGCGCAGCCACAGTTAGTTTTGGCTTACAGTCAGATAAGTTACAAGATACCTTTAGTTATCCTTTACCAATCAAGCCTTTCCAAGTTACAGAGCAAGTGATTGAATCTGGCAAAATTAGAGAAGAGAATTCCAAGCAAATTAGCCTAAAAGTTGATCAATTCATCTCGCCTGACACTGCTAAATTAGAAGTTACAATCGCCAACACTCTGATTGCTCAAGTGATTACCGCTTTTGAAGATGTGATCAAGGACGATGATCTTCCCTTCTTAGAAACCAGTGCTAGTCAATTAGCGATCGCTGCCAACCTCAAACTTCTCTCTCAATCCCAAAATCTCAAACTGCCCAAGTTCAATCTTGAAAAGATTGCTGCCCGTGCTTTAGCCAATATCCAAACCCTGCAACGTGCCAATGGCGGATTTGCGCGCTATCCTGCTCAAACTAATTCTGATCCTTATGTCTCTCCCTATGCTACTCGTGCCATTGCTCAAGCGATCGCGGCTAAATTCCCTGTACCTGCTGCACTTCTACCGAAAGCAAAAAGCTATTTACAAAAAATCTTAGCGAATCCTAATTTTGAAAGCGAAGACAAGGTAATCAATCCCAATCAAGTGCGTCTAGATACGCTCTTAGCTTTGGCAGAATTGGGTGAGAAGCGCAATGATTTTGTGGCGGATATTTACCGCGATCGCTCGCAGCTAGATATTACTGCTCAGTCAAACTTGGCGCGTCTGCTGATCCAATTACCCGAATGGAAAACCCAAGCGATCGCCTTAGCCCAAGAAGTGAATCAAAATATTTCCCAAACTGGACGCACAGCCGTAGTTAATTATCCGATGGGTTGGAACTGGCTCAACTCCAACACCGTTGCTCAAGCTCAGGCAGTCAGACTTTGTGTCAGGCAAGGTATTAGTGACTGCGATCGCCTTTGGCAAGGATTATTGGCTCTCCAACGTCAAGGCAAGTGGGCAAATATTTACGATAACGCTGAAGCACTCACCGCCGCCCTAGAATATAGCCGTACCCAAGCGCCAGGCAAAATCACCGCTAAAGTCAGCCTGAATAATCAAGAAATCGGTAAAACCAACTTTCAAACTGAAAATACCAAGAACTTCACAATCAAACCGCCTCAAGGAAAGAGTGAGATCAAACTAGAGAAAGATGGGAATGGAACTCTTTTTTACCAGACTACGCTCAACTATGCCCTACCTACGCCCCAACCTGGCAAAATTCAAGGCTTGCGTCTGATCCGCTCGATCGCTGAACTGACAGCTACTTACCCAATACAACAGCATTCGCTTTTACCGCCTGCAGAGATGCTGAAAATTAACCCAGGTAAAGTCTTTGACATTGCCATTGAAATTATCTGCGATCGCCCGATCAAAAATCTAATCCTTACCGATCCTCTGCCTGCGGGATTAGAACCAATTGATGCTACTTTCCAAACTGCCAACCCTTCTCAAAAAGCCAAATCCTCAGATTGGCAAATCAATTATCAAACCATTGGCAATGACCGCATTACTGCTTATAGCGATCGCTTAGATTCGGGTATCTATGAACTGCACTACCTAGTTAGATCAGTTACGCCAGGCACCTATAACTGGGCGGGTAGCGAAGCCAAGTCTCTCTATGCACCTGAAGTATTTGCTCGCACCGCCGCTGCCCAACTACAAATCTTTAATTAATCTCTGCCGCTACAGACAAAATGTATACAATAGAAGATAAAAAATGGCAAATCCATTGAATCCGATCCCGATTCCAGCCCATATCCATTACGAACTTCTGTTACAACTGTTGGAGCGGCAAACCCTAAATGCCATTCCCCGCGAGTCTAGGGAGCAAATTCTCTCGATGATCGTAATGATTCGCAAAGCGATCGCTACCCAAAGGCATTTAGAAGAGCATCTATCACAACAGGGAATTTCCGTTTCCTATCGCTGGTCGCTAAATGAGATTGAGCATGGAAATCAAATTACTGAGCCAAAATCCGAGCCAATCGTCAAGCCTTTACGGGAATCTCTGGATTGCTCAGTCTAAAATTAATCTACTTAGTTACAATTTCGGTAGAATATTCTTTAAAACTCTATAGGGAAAATCTATGGTGGCGATCGCTCAATCACCTTCAGCCTTAAACTTAGAACTTACTCAAACCCAAGCGCTATGTTTTGATCAGTTTTTTGAACATCGATCTGAAGATGGACGCTATGAACTTGTGGATGGCAGAATGGTCAAAATTTTAGCAACAAGAGAACATTATGATACTGCGGCGCTAATTCAAAAGAACTTTGAGCAAGAAATTGATCGCTTAAAGCTAAACTATGTGGTGAATAATGTAGCAATGGTTCTAACTACAAATAAGAATCAGCAAGAGCAGGGAAGGCCTCCAGATGTCAGTGTGATTAATCGAGATATTTGGCGAAGCGATCGCCTTAATTACCAAGGGATAAGGGAACCAATCCAAGTTGCAGTAGAAGTTGTATCTTCCAATTGGGAAGATGACTACATCGATAAACTGAATGAATATGAGCAGTGTGGCATTCCTGAATATTGGATTGTGGATTATTTAGCCCTGGGGAGTAGGTCATATTTAGGCTACCCCAAGCAGCCATCGATATTTGTATTTACCCTAGATATAGATCGGAAATATAAATTCATACGCTTCCAAAATGCAGAGCGAATTATATCTCCTACTTTCCCACAACTAAATCTACCAGAACCAAATCTACCAGAAATAAATCTTACTGTTGAACAAGTTCTTGCTGCTTAACCTAAGAGTTTCTCAACTGCGGCGACAATTTGCTCGGGTTGAACGATCGTTAGATTCTCCAGCGTTCCATTATAAGGTGTAGGCACATCTAAGGAAGCAAGTCGTACAATCGGTGCATCTAATTCATCAAAGAAGTTGTCATTGATTGAAGCAATAATCTCTGCGCCAATCCCACCGCAACGCATATCTTCTTCCACAATTACCAGACGGTGAGTTTTTCGTAATGACTTAGCGATCGTGGGCAAATCCAAAGGCTTAAGTGAAATTAAATCAATTACTTCTGGATCGTAGCCCTTCTTTTCCAAAACTTTCACCGCTTCCAAAACGTGATAACGCATCCGTGAGTAAGTCACAATTGTCACATCTTTTCCTTCGCGCACCATTTCTGCTTTATCAAGCGGCAAGAGATATTCTTGATCGGGCAAATTCTCTTTAAGGTTATAGAGCAGAACGTGTTCAAAAAACAGGACTGGATTATCGTTACGAATCGCCGACTTCAGCAAGCCCTTGGCATTGTAGGGAGTAGAGCAAGAGACAATCTTGATTCCTGGTACAGCTTGAAAATAGGCTTCAAGCCGCTGAGAATGTTCTGCCCCTAGATTTTTGCCCACGCCCCCAGGACCGCGAATCACCATTGGAATCTTGAAATTGCCACCAGAGGTATAGCGTAGCATTCCAGCATTGTTGGCAATCTGATTAAAAGCCAGGAGCAAGAAGCCCATATTCATCCCTTCAATCACTGGACGCAGACCCGTCATAGCCGCCCCAACAGCCATACCCGTAAAGCTATTTTCGCAAATTGGGGTATCGAGTAGGCGTATATCGCCATATTTTTGATGCAAATCCTTCGTTACCTTATAGGAGCCGCCATATCTTCCCACATCCTCTCCCAGCACAAACACATGGGGGTCGCGTGCCATCTCTTCATCGAGCGCTTCCCTGAGAGCATTAAAAAAGGTAACCTCTGCCATAGAAAAATTTTAGAATTTTTTAATATTTAGTTCACAAATTATAACGGTTTGAGCATCACACTTTTAGTCGATTTTTGGGACTATTATCTTAAATTTATAAAGTGAATAACTAGAAATCGCTTAATTCCTTTCGGTGCTGATCGGTTGATCAGAAAATTTAATAGAAGTGATCTAAATTATTAAGAGCGATCGCACCAAAAATGGAAATATCACAAAAATATGCGAATTTTAGGAATTGATCCAGGCATTGCCACTATGGGCTTTGGCTTAATTGAAGTCGAAAATCGGCTTCCCAGGCTATTGGAAGTAGGCGTAATCAAAACTAGTAAAGATGATCCGATGGGCGATCGCTTGAAAATGATTTACACCGATATGCACACGATTCTGCAAGAGTGGCAACCGCAAGTTGTGGGTATGGAAAAACTCTTCTTTTATCGGATGGGGAATTTAATTAGTGTAGCTCAGGCTCGAGGTGTGATTTTGCTTACCCTAGCAGAGCATGGCATAGAGCCGCAAGAATTCTCTCCACCACAAATCAAAAAAACGTTGACGGGTTACGGTAATGCGGATAAGCAGGCTGTACATAGTGCTGTGGTGCGGGAATTGAAGCTGTCTGATCCTGTTAAACCAGATGATGCCAGTGATGCTTTAGCGATCGCCCTTAGTTGTTGGATGTTTGTTATTCCCTAAAAATTCTCTCTATATTTAAAAGACGCTAGGATAGAGCTGGAATTATAACCAGAAAATTGTGGCGACTCCGCGACTGCATCAAGAAACTATAACTGCGATCAACCAACAAGTTGACCTGGTGGATATTGTCTCTGAGCATATCGTTCTGCGAAAAAGTGGCGCGAATTTTCGTGGTGCCTGTCCATTCCATCAGGGAAGTAATGCCACTGCCCTATCGGTGAATCCCGCCAAACAGATTTATCACTGCTTCAACTGTGGCGCAAGTGGTAATGCTTTTCAGTTTTTGATGAAGATTGGCGATCGCAGTTCCCACGAAGTTGCCTTAGATCTTGCTCGCAAGCATAATATTCCGCTGCGTACCCTAGAGCCAGAACAATCCCAAGAATTTGAGCGCCAGTTGTCTCACCGCGAGCAGCTTTATGAAGTGATCGGTTTAGCCGCCAGCTTTTTTCAACACGCTCTCAATG
>JBBRVV010000148.1:0-5703 GCA_038246525.1 Pseudanabaenales cyanobacterium | reverse complement strand
GTTTACCTCCTGCCGCAATTACTAGCTTTGCCACACAATAAACTAACTCTGGGCGGGTAGTACATTCTTTGGTCGGTCTAGCACCTGTAAGTAAGTTGGGCTTTAACAACACCCGATCGCCTGGCTTCACAAAGGCACTCATTCCGCCTAAAGGTGCTAAAAGCGCCTGGAGTTTTAGTTCTAATATTTCTAATTCGTAATTATCTGCCGCCAAAAGGCTAACTGCAGATTTAGTAATAAGCTTCGGGGCTTGAGGATTTTGGGCGATCGCCATGACCAAGATTTCAGTTAAAGATTGCCAACAGTATATCAAGCCAATTCAAGACGGGCAAAATGTTATGGATCCATGACATAAATTTTTAAGAGGGATCAGAACTAGCGATCGCTAGAAATTAGATACTTCAAGCCTTGCAAATGTCTTACCCAAGTTTTGGCGCTAAATTTTTGCTGCCCAGTCCAGAATAAATACCTAGCAGGGCATTGACCTAGCCTAAGTAGTTAAGGGTTAATAGTAAATATCAATTCTTAAGTTTGCTGGTATTTAAGGTTAGTCTTCAACTATCAAAAATATTGGATTAATTTCCGATATTAGGGGTTGAGCGCATCAGCAAACAAGAATAACCAGATTTTCCAACTTTTTGAGGAAAAACCCATGGCAAAAGAACGTCCCCCACTTGAAGAGATGACTCTGCGCCAGTTGCGCCGTGTAGCCCAAGACTACGCCATCTTTCGCTATAGTCGAATGCGTAAGCACCAACTGCTGGCAGAAATTAAGAATGCTCAATTAGCTAAAGGCCCTAGCCCTATTACCTCAAACCATACTTTGGAGAATGTAGACACCGTGGAAGCTAAAAAATTCGATTTGGGCAGCAAAGAACAGGTTACAGTTTCAGCCAAAGCTTTAGCCCAAGTGGATAGTGAGCTTGGAGATTTTCCTAACGGTTATGGTGAAAGTCGGATTACGCTACTACCTCGTAATCCAGAGTGGGCTTATGTGTACTGGGATATATCCAACGAAGCAAAAGCAACTTTAAGGCAGCAAGGTGGTCAGTATTTAGCTCTGCGACTCTACGACTCTACTAACGTTGATTTGGCATACCAAGCACCCCACAGTATTCAAGAATATCCCTGTGAGGAAATGGCAAGAGAGTGGCATTTGGCGATTCCGCTCAGCGATCGCGAGTACACCGTAGAAATTGGCTATCGCACTATTGATGGGCGTTGGTTGATTCTCTGTCGCTCTACCTCAGTCAAGATGCCGCCGATGTTCCCATCTGATTGGTTAGAGGAGCATTTCATTACTGTGCCTTGGGAAGCTGACCTAAGAGGAAAAACCTTGCTTACACTTGTGCCACCAAGTTTAAAATCGCCTGAGCCAGAAGCTCAACCTAGCCAGCCAAATCACTCAGAAGAAATTGGTATCTATGATGACATCTTTAACCTAGCAAGAGATGTGCAAGCTCAGCGGGTTGATGGCTCTCTCTATGCTTCTAAGCAGATCTCAGGTGAGAATTCTGGTGCAGCGATCGAATCGCTCAGTTCCTATGTTTTCCCTTCTGGGGTGGGAATGTGGACTGGAGCCGCAGGTGCACTTACCGCTTCAGGCGTGAACTACTCTGGCATAGGGATGTCTGGCGCAGGAATGTTCTCAGGGATCTTACCAAAGCAACCACGTCAGTTTTGGTTAATTGCCGATGCCGAATTGATTGTCTATGGCGCTACCGAACCCGATGCTACAGTAACTATTGCTGGGCGACCAATCAAACTTAACGATGATGGCACTTTCCGTTTCCATATGTCATTCCAAGATGGCGTGATCGATTATCCGATCTTTGCCCTAGCCGCCGACGGTGAACAAAATCGGGCGATCCATCTGCGATTCGAGCGCCAGACTCTAGAAAGAAGAACCAACACCAAAGAAGCAGCTATTCCAGAGTGGATTAGCTAAGTTGCTTTTCTTCTAGGCTTGAAAAGTTTGAATTTAGCTAGAGTTTAAGAATTTCACTCCTTTTATTTTAAGGGGGTTATTTTTTCTTGTTTTTGTGCTGTATTACCTCACTTTTAAGTAAAGACAAAATAAAGCTTTGCCAAAATTCTGACTTCAAGAGTAAGATTAGATGCACACCTGTGGTCAGCATTCTTCTATACAAAAGTATTAAGCTATAGGTTTTTCAGGATGACCGCTAAAGTCCTTTTTGTTGATGATGAACTCCCAGCAGAGCGTCTCTTTCGCCAAATGTTAAGAGAATTGATCCGTTCTAAAGAGATCGAGCTTTACTATGCCACCAATGGGATTGAGGCGCTGGAAAAACTAGCTGAATATCCCGATATTTGTTTGGTACTTACAGACATCAATATGCCAGAAATGGATGGTCTAACTCTGTTAGCCAAGATCCAAGACATGAATCGCATTATTAAAACAGTGGTGATTTCTGCCTATAGTGATTATGAAAAGCTGCGGATCGCTATGAATTGTGGCGCATTTGATTATTTGAATAAGCCCGTAAACCCTGATGCGCTAAAGTTAGCCACTAACCGCGCCCTTAAAATCGTCGAAGAATTAAAAATTCAACAAGAGCAGATTCAGCAAGCCTATGAAGCTCTAGAATATGAGGCGCTTCACGATCGCTTGACTGAGCTACCAAATCGCAATGCCTTTACCAAACATTTAGTTGAGCAGTTACAAGAAGCACAGAAGCATACCCATTTAAGCTACGCCATCCTCTTTATTGAGCTACAGCGCTTGAATTTGGTCAATGACAGTTTTGGGTTTTTGGCAGTAGATGACCTGATCGTCCAGGCTGCTCAGCGTCTAAAAACTTGCCAAGCCAATCAAACTTATCAACAGATGCTGGCGGATCTTAGTGATGATCAATCAGAATCTGCGAATCTGAGCGTTTTAACTGGTTTTGAGTTTAGCCAAGTTGACTTAAGTACTTTGTCGGACTTCGAGCAAGATATGCAGACTGATCAGACCATGCTGGCCCGATTTGGCGGTAATAGCTTTGTGATGCTCTTGAGCGGCTTAACCGATACTTCGCGTCTTACGCCAATTGTGAAAGATATTCAACAGCAAATTAGTCAACCTTTTGAAGTAAATGGTTGTCGTCAATATATCAGCGCCACTATTGGCATCAGACGCTTGAGTAATCTAAGTTTCCAACCCGATACTCCAGAGCAAGTTTTAAAGGATGTAAATACTGCTACCTACTATGCTAAGCGTAACAAGCGCAGCTATGAGGTGTTTACCCCTGCCATGCATGATGCGGCTCAAACTCGCTGGCAACTGGAAAGTGACCTGCGGTTAGCGATCGAGCGTGAAGAGTTTTTGTTACATTATCAACCTTTGATTTGTCTGGCTAATGATCAGCTAATAGGCTTCGAGGCATTGATTCGCTGGCAGCATCCTACTCGTGGCATGGTTAGCCCAGGCATCTTTATTGAATTGGCGGAAGAGACGGAATTGATCATCGAAATTGGTCAAATGGTTTTGAGTCAAGCTTGTTTGCAAGCGATCGCCTGGCAGAAACAATTTTCTAACTTGCCAAATTTATTTATGAGTGTGAATGTTTCACCCCTCCAATGCCAACATTCTGTTCTGCTCGATCAAGTAAATCAGGTAATGAATCAAACTGGGATTTCAGGCGACCATCTAAAACTGGAAATTACTGAAAGTAGCTTTAGCGACGTTGAAGCCAGTCAACAAATGTGGCAAGAAATTACAGCGATGGGTGTGAGCCTGAGTATTGATGATTTTGGCACAGGCTACTCCTGTCTGAGTCGATTGCATGAATTACCGATCAGTACGCTCAAGATTGACCAGTCTTTTGTCAGAAATATGGGACAGGGCGGCGATCGCTTAGAAGTAATTAAAACAATTCTCTCTTTGGCAAAAAATTTGGGTATGAGTGTAATTGCGGAGGGCATCGAAACTGAAGTGCAAAAATTACAGCTACAAAAGCTAGGCTGCACCTCTGGACAGGGTTATCACTTTGCTAGACCGTTAAATTCTCAACTCGCTACCGAGTATATTATTGCCAAATCCTAGATTTATAAACTTTGTATATTGGTAAGATGATTTTGCGGATTTAGGCAGTTAAACCGATTACAGGGCTACGCTCCCAACCCCATTCATCCCTCAAAAAGAATAAAACCAAATATAAAAGCCCCAGAAAAATACTAGGGCAATTGTAGGAGTAAAAACTTAAATAGGAAATTGGGTAGATTAAACGTCAAATAAGCGGTCTACGACTAAAGCGATCGCTGCCGCAAATACAGTAATGCCAATGCCAACGAATACATTTTGTCCACGACTAACACTGAAGCAGGCAACTGTTCCTGCGCCCAAGGCTGCGGTAATCATCGAAGAAAGTGGATCTCTATCTTTAGGGGAATTATTAAACATAGTTTTTGAACAAATGAGAAGTTAAGTAATTGAGAATTTATTAATCTCTACACTTTAGAGGATTGCAATCTATAACCAACTAAAGCTCAACAATTCTTAGACATTTTGCCCAATTTTGGTTCATACTTGTACACAATTGGGGTGATCGCCGCTCCTACATTAATTTGTAAAGTCCAAAACAATCTAATCTTAATCAACTTTTTATCAACTTTAAATTAACCAATGCAGTTAAATCCTCCTATACGTTTTGGCACAGATGGTTGGCGGGGTATCATAGCTGAACAGTTTACCTTTGAGCGCCTAGGTTTAGTAGTCCCAATTGCCGCGCAAGTATTAGCGGAAACATTTGGCAATGCTCAAACTGCCGCCAAAATTATTGTGGGCTTTGATCGACGCTTTCTCTCACCAGAATTTGCGCTTTTTACCGCCGAGACTCTAGCAAAAGTCGGATTTGATGTGCTTTTGGCAGCAGATTTTGCCCCTACCCCTGCCTTTAGTTGGGCAGCATTTAGTCAGAGGGCGATCGGTGCTTTGGTAATTACGGCTAGTCATAATCCCGCAATTTATAATGGCTTGAAAATTAAAGGTGCATTTGGTGGTTCGGTTGGCTCGGATTTTACCCAAGAAGTAGAAGCAAGAGTAAATTCAGGACTAAAACTAGTAGAGACTGGAATTGGCACAATTCAAAAATTTGATCCTTGGCAAAGCTATTGTCAAGAGCTACGCTCAAAAGTAAATATAGAATTGATTAAAGAAAAAATTCGCTCAGGCAGGCTGCAACTGATTAGCGATGTGATGAATGGAACAGCATCTGGGGGATTAGCAAGAATTTTGGATTTGGCAGAAGGGGAAAATTGGGAATTCAGATCTCACCATGATCCTTTATTTGATCGCCAGTCTCCTGAACCGATCGCTCAAAATTTGAGAATGGTCAGCCAACAGGCTCAAGCTTATTCTAGACTGCACCCTGAGAAGTTAGTTGTGGGATTTGCCTTTGATGGTGATAGCGATCGCATTGCGGCTATTGATGGGCAGGGGAATTTCTTAAGTTCTCAAGTGCTAATTCCGATTCTAATTCAGCATCTCTATCAGGTGCGAGGTGAAACTGGTGAAGTAATTAAAACCGTAAGCGGTTCAGATCTAATCCCCAAAGTAGCGGCACTTTATGCTTTACCAGTGCATGAAACTGCAGTGGGATTTAAGTACATTGCTGATCGAATGCTAGCGGATAAGGCGGCTGGAAACAATGCACTTTTGGGTGGAGAAGAATCTGGCGGAATTGGCTATGGCAATCATAT
>JBBRVV010000147.1:0-5709 GCA_038246525.1 Pseudanabaenales cyanobacterium | reverse complement strand
TTCGCTTTCCCAACTGACATCCAAATCTAGATTCCCGCTATTGGAGTTTGCCTCGATATCGAATAAATTAGGCAATTCAAAGTTATTCTCTTGCTTGCTTAAATTTTCAGTCATATTCTCAAAGGCATCCTCAGTAGCAATCGTTGATGAAGCTCCCCATTCTTCTGCTCTTAATTTCGCCAGTAATTCCCTAGGACTTAAAATTGAAGTAAGGTCGTCTGCGTCATCCGCCTGCCAGCCAAAATCTGCGCCAAGGTCTTGCTCAAGATCCTGAATGTATTCTGGGCTGAGATCATGGCTAAGTTCTTGAAGGGCTGAAAAATCAGGGTAATCGTCAAGTTTTAGCGATCGCTCTGGTAATTTTGGCTCATGCTCATCTGACTCGTTACCAAATTCATTGAAAGCGTCGGCAGAACTCATAAATGAGGTATATTCAGCGCCCTCACTTTCCCAATTAACATCTACTTCTGGATCTATCTCCAAATCCTGCTTAAATTCAGGTGAAGCCAAAAAATCAAAGCGATCGTCTACTTGATAATTGTTTTCAATTGCTCCCTCTGGCAAAACTTCAGAGTTGACTCTTGGCAACATTTGGGGATAAAGCTGCTCGCCTTCTTCACTAACTACTAAATCAAAAAACTCAGCTTCACTAATTTCTACCCCAGTTTCTTCGCTAAAGGGCAGCAAGCTACTAAAGGGATCATCCTGATCGACGTGATCTACAGCTAAAGTATGGGCTAGCCCTGGGTCAAGGCTTGTAGAGGTTTCCCCCAAAAAAGACCAGTCCAGGTCATCCAAATTCCCTAAATCCTCATCTAGATCTGGCAGATTAAGCTGAGAAGTTTGTGCCTGGTGCTGATCGAAGCCACTAGCATCGATGTATTGTCCTTGGGGGTGCGATGATGCCATAGAAACCTCTATTAGAACTGCGATAAGTGAAACTGCACGGAAACTAAGTAGACAAATTAGCTAGATCAGTTAGACAAAAAGTGGAACGTCAGCAGAACAGTTATGAAATAATTTAATAAAATTGAGTTTAATAAAAAATATAAACCCAAACCTTGAATCATTTCTATCTATTTTCTCAGATTTTTTGATAATCGGAGATTATAGGAGCATAGATTATCAAGATTGTGTGCATTTAATGGCTAACTTTTTACCTTCAGTGATTTTGCCAGGTTATTTTGCAGGCGGATCAGACTATTTAGCACTTGAAAAAGCTCTAACTAAATTGGGAGCCTTAGCCACTACCGTACCCTTAAATCGGCGAGAATGGCTGCCTACGGTGGGAGGCCGCTCGGTTGTGCCGATTTTGCAGCGTCTACACGCCACGGTCGAGCAGACCAAACAAAAATTTCAATGTGAACGGGTAAATTTAATAGCTCATTCGGCTGGAGGTTGGATTGCACGCATTTACCTGGGCGATCGCGCCTATTACGGTCAATCCTGGCATGGGCGATCGCGGGTAGCAAGCCTGATTAGTTTGGGTACACCCCAAGAAAGTCGAGAATCATGGGTACTTAAAAACCTAAATTTTGTGAATGATAATTATCCAGGCGCTTTTTTTGAGGAGGTGAAATATGTCTGTGTAGCTGGCAAAGCCACCCTGGGCGAGAACAAACTAGCTAAATGGTTAGCCTACACTAGCTATCAGTTGACTTGTGGCAAGGGAAATACCTGGGGAGATGGGATTATTCCCATTAGCTCAGCCCACTTAGTTGGCGCAACCAACCTAGTTATCGAGGGAGCGCAACATTCGCCGCAATCTGGACTTTGGTATGGTTCTAAGATCCTTGTGCCTGATTGGCTAAAATATCTGGCAATTAATTAGGTGGTTTTCTGCAATGTTGCAATGAATTTAAATAAATTTGTAGACTTTTGCGATTTGATCAGCTATGTTGGTTGAGTGAGGAATGAACTAAGTAAGGGATCGGGGCGTAACTAGGATAGTGCCCGATCCCTTACTTATGTTTAAACTGGTTTAGGTGAATTCCTAGAAAGATTCTACCTACTACTTTCAAGATAGGGTCGCAGGGCGTAGCCCCGCAATGGGTTTTAAAGATGTAATCCCTAGGTAATTTGTTTCTTAGAAACCGCCTTAGGTTTAAACTGATTTAAGTTTAGACAAGTTCGCCGCTTTCTTGGAGAGCGTGCAAGCGATGGTA
The DNA here is from genome assembly GCA_038246525.1 of Pseudanabaenales cyanobacterium. Lineage (GTDB taxonomy): Bacteria > Cyanobacteriota > Cyanobacteriia > Pseudanabaenales > Pseudanabaenaceae > JANRLH01. The sequence goes on along the minus strand of JBBRVV010000147.1, from coordinate 3,544 downwards.
AACGCCACCTTTCTTTAAGAGACTATGGTGGTTGCCAACTTCCACAATCTGCCCTCGATCTAGAACTATGATTTGATCGGCTTCGCGCACGGTGCTAAGGCGGTGGGCAATAATAATCGTGGTGCGCGTGCCTTGAATCTTGCGCATAGCTACTTGAATTGCTCGCTCGGATTCGTAATCTAGGCTAGAGGTGGCTTCATCAAAAACTAGGACATCAGGATTAACTAACAGGGCGCGGGCAATTCCCAATCTTTGTCTTTGTCCACCAGAAAGCCGCATTCCTCTCTCACCCACCATGGTGTAAAAGCCTTTGGGAAGTAAATGGATAAACTCATTCACCTGCGCGATCGCGCAGGCTTCTTCTACTTCTGCAAATGTAGCATTAGGATTTCCATAGGTGAGATTCTCCAAAAGTGTGCCATTAAATACATCTACTTCTTGATGCACGATCGCTAATCTTTTACGATAACCTGTCACATTCAGTTGAGAAATATCTTCGCCATCGATCAGGATTTTGCCCGAAGTAGGCTGGAAGTAGCGGAAGAGTAACTTCACTAAAGTAGATTTACCAGAACCAGAACGACCGACCAGGGCAACGGTTTGGAAGGGTTCAACTACCAATTGAATATTCTCTAAAACTAACTGTTTGGGATTATAGCCAAAGCTAAGTTGAGCGAATTCTACTTTGCCACTAAAATGGTAGTGAGGATAGATTTGGGTATCTTCTAAGCTAATTCCCTTCGCATCTTCGCCGATTGGTAAAGCCATCATCTCATGGTAGCGCTGAATTGAAGCATAACGGCGAGCAAACACTTCCATGAGCGTGCTGATAGGATCAAGCTCAGAATAGCCCATGCTAGAAATCGTGAGAACAGTAATGAACTGTCCCAGAGAAATGTCGCCCTGTATCGTATTTACTAGGGTGAGAGCGAGAATGAAGAAGATAGAAGATTGTACCAAAGTGCGCTGTTGGGTTCCCAACTTTACATAGCCTAAATGAATGCCGAAGATTACGCTCTTAAACTCGCGATCAATTCGTTTACTTTGGCGGTTCATTTCCTGAGCTTCATTGGCAAAGGCTTTTACCGTTTTGATGTTAGTGATGATTTCCGAAGTGCGACTTTCGGTATTCTCTTGATGATGATCTAAAACTTCTTCTTTGCCGATTAAATAGCGCAACCGACTGAAGGTGAAAGTGAGAATGATTAGGAAGGAAACCAAAAAGATTAGCCCAATCCGCCAATCGATTAGACAAATCATAATAAAAATTGCGCCTATACGCGCTAACTTGGGAAAAAATTGTCCAGCAATTTCGGGATAACTCCAAGTATGGTTGGAAAGTCCGCGCGCTAATCTGCCAGAAATTCGCCCAGGATTATTCTCATCATAGAATTCTAAGGGCAGAGTGAGAATCTTGGCGATCGCTTTTTTGGTTTGATCCCGTCTAGCTCTAAGGGCAATTTCCCAATGCCACCAACCGCCAATCCAGGGCTGAATCGGCGCTCTCACAACCGTTACTAAAAAGATGATTGATAGTAAAACAATTAAAGATAAATTGCGATCTACTGTCACATTAGCGATCGCTGCCACCTGACCAATAAGTCCATTGAGAAGCGGATCAACCTGCCCATTCGCCAACACATTCAAAATTTGACCAATGATGTAGGGCACCACCAGATCGATCATTTCAAATAGACTAGAAGCAGCGATGCTCAAAATTGCTGCCCGTCGGTAGGGACGAAAATATTCGAGAATAGCCCTTGGTGTTTGCATTATTTTCCTTGTTCTCTCGCTAGAATCTGAATAGCTATTGAGAAATCTTTTTTGTATAAATTGCTGCTTATTTACAAATGTACACCATTTCCTTTAGTCACTATTGGCTGCTAAATGCTGCCGTACCCGCCGATTTAGTAAATTTTCCTGCTACTACCTGGGAAAATCTGACCCAAGTTTATCTCGAAGTGGTAGACGGCAAGATCGCCCAAGTTACAGATATTCCGCCTGTTGTCAGCGAAGTTCTTACCCTTGACTTGCAAGGAAATATGCTTACTCCCTGCTTTGTAGATTTGCATACCCATTTGGATAAAGCTCATACCTGGACCCGTACACCCAATCTAGATGGCAGTTTTAATGGCGCTTTGAGTGCGATCGCGCGGGATCAGCAATTTTGGCAAGCCGCAGAACTAGAACGTCGGATAGAGTTCGGTTTGAAGTGTAGTTATGCCCACGGCACTAAAGCAATTCGTACTCATTTGGATCTGCCACCAAATTTAATCAATCTTTCTTTGCCAGTATTTCAAAAGTTAAAGACAAAATGGCGCGATCGCCTACAGCTTGAAGCAGCCGCCCTAGTACAGCTAAGCGATTGGCAAGCTCGATCAGGCGAAAAACTAGCCGATCAAATGGCAGAAATTGGTGGAGCGATCGGCGGCTTAGTAGCTCCTAGTGAAAATCTAGATTCAGAATTAGATCGAGTTTTTGACCTAGCACGGGAGCGAAATTTAGATCTGGACTTCCACACAGATGAGAATGCTGATCCCAATTCCAATGGCTTGCTAAAAGTAGCTGAGGCGGCTTTAAGACACCAAGATTATCAAGGCAAGATCGTTTGCGGTCACTGCTGCAATCTCTCGATTCTCGAAGAAGACTTGGCAGATCAAATAATTTACGCGGTGCAACAAGCAAACCTAAATATTGTCTCTCTACCTACCTGCAATCTCTACCTTCAGGATCGCCACCTGAATCAGACTCCTCGATGGCGCGGTATTACGCTTCTGCATGAATTAAAGGCGGCTGGAGTACCTGTAGCGATCGCCCATGATAATGCTCGCGATCCTTTCTATAGTTTTGGTGACCATGACCTGTTGGAAATTTTTCGGATGGCGGTACAGATTGCCCATTTAGATATGCCCTACGGCGAATGGATTAATAGCATTTGCCAAGTTCCCGCCCAGATTATGGGGTTAGATTGTCATCTAGTTCCTGGTGCAAGCGCTGACTTGATTATTTTTAATGCCCGTAGTTATAGTGAGTTACTTGCTCGTCCCCAGAGCGATCGCTTAGTCCTGCGTCAAGGTCAGCCAATCAGTAGCATTTTGCCCAGTTACCGTGAGCTTGAATTTTAAGGTTACAATCAAAAATAAATTTCCCAGCTAACTATAAAAATTGGTATGAACTCTGATCTAAATCCCGAAGAAATAAGGGAAAAGCTAATCAATTGTGATCAGGCTTTGGGCGATATGAGTAAATTGGTCAGGTCTTGCGATCGCTCCCTAGAAGCTCTAACCAACGAACATTACGACACCAAAAAGCAAAATCTGCAAAGACAAGAAGTGCTGCAGAGCCAACTTGACCGCACGCTTGGGCATATCGAGCACACCCATTTACAGATTCAAAAAATGCTAGACATTATGGAAAAATTTGTAGATTCAGTCAATGGGCGACTAAATAACTTAGAAAGTTCTAAATTTAACAAAAAATAAAGAAAGCCACCACTACCAATATCTATCAGCAATTTCTAGAACCACTAAAGACATTTGGGCAG
>JBBRVV010000146.1:0-5712 GCA_038246525.1 Pseudanabaenales cyanobacterium | reverse complement strand
TCTCTTGAGTTCATGCCAAGAATATCGTTGATCTGCTCTACTATCCCAAGCTCGTCTATTATTCCTGCTACTAATCCTAGATGATCTAGGTTCTCTACTGTGATGTTGGTATTAATAACTGCCTCCTGCTTTTTGGCTTCTGTAATGCATTTCATTAATTATTCTACCCCTCTATTACGAGCGGAATGTGGGTTGAAAGTAGTAGGTAGAATCTTTCTAGGAATTCTCCTTATTTGGAAATTGTTCTTTTCCTCTAAAAAAGTCAAATAAAAACTTTGTGAATCTGCGTTGATAAAATAGAAGGAAAATATTACATTCTTTTGAGAAGGAAGACATCATCACGTTGCAGCTTAATTTCATACCTATTTGAGCTCTTTAATTGTTGGATTAAATTTTCGCAAAAGTCGCGATCGCTTAACCAGCCAGGATGTTTAAGATTGAGCAAGACATAATCAAATTCAAGCAAATTCTGCGGTACGGGATCTTTGATTGCTAGTTTTAGCAAGGGACGATGGGTGAGATGAGGTGCAATTTCCGCAGAGGTGAGAATACTCCCAGGTTGATTGTTAACTAGACTAATAGCTTCTCGACTTGCTGCTAAAGTATCCCAGGATTGCCAGTAATTACCTGCAAAAAAATGTAAACGCGAAAGCATCACAAATCCAAATAAGGCCCATAGCGCGATCGCTAAGTTACTTCTCATTCTTCTCCAGCCATAATCTTCTGCGAGGCTAAAAATTATGATCACGATCAAAAAAGGCAAAATTGGCAGAGAATACTGATGGATTACGTCTCTTTGAGCGCCATCAGTTGACAGTAAATTCATCACTAAGGCAGGAGCGGCAGCCACAAGAGGCGCAAGTTGGCGAGGAGAGATGCGCCAAATCAAGGGAGAAAACATCAAAGCAAAATATTCCAAAGTGCCAAGCGAAAAGATTTTGCCTAAAATCAATTCAGGTTTGAGAATGGCATTGCGGGCGATTTCGCTAAAAGAATTACCCAAATAGCTATAACGAGTGAGATGTCGAGAAACATTTGCACCTTCGCCACCGATGTTAGGAATTACAACTTGAGTGACAATTAGAAACCAGGCTATTCCCAACGCGATCGCTGTGGCTGAGAGAATTTTTTTTGAACCAGAATGGGACTCAAAGCAGAATAGCCAAACTCCTAAACCAATGATCGTCAGCGCGATCGCCGCTTTACAACTGAGCGCAACCAAGATCGCTAAGATAAATCCAAAAATAGTTTTTCTATTCTGTTCTTTCTGTAAGCCAAAGTAAATTGCCCAACAGATCGCAGGTAAAGCAATTACTTCAGGATGGAAATCAAACAAATTGAGATTAAATACTAGAGGATAACAAAAATAGATAACTACGATTAACCAGGCTCGATTTACTGCTAAGCCACGCTCCAAAGCTAAACACCATAGAGGGTGGACGGAGATAGAAAGCGCGATCGCCTGTACCAAAAGTAGCCAGTAAACGCTCGGAAAGAGGCGATATAGCAAACTCAAAGGATAGAGGATCAGCGCCCCATGATCTCCCAGAATATGAAAATTAGTAAAGGAAGAGATTGGCGATTGATCCTGGCTAATCAAATAAACTGCCTGATCAAAGATGCCCAAATCCCAGGCAGTAGATTGGAAGAGTAAATGCTTAAGACTGCTACAACCAAATAAAATTGTAGATAATAGTAAAATCACCCAAAAGATCTTGCTACGCTGATTGACTTGAACTTGGGATTGAATAGTTTGATCTTGATTATTCACAATGATCGATAATCGGTAATTGGTGATTTAGCTTTAATCCTAGTAAAAGCCAATCTTCCAAGCTTGATTGCAATTCTTCGGCGCATTCTCTGAGGCTGGAACTAAATACGATTACGCCCTTACAGATTGGAATATGACCGACAAAACTGCCATCCTCTAACTTGTCGAATTCAGCCTGGGCTAGTGCGCTTTCTAGGTATGTGGTCAAAATCGGATTACTCATTTCTCATAAATAACTAGTTAAATCAAGATTTGGTATTTGTCCTGAGCCAGTTGATAAAGCCTGCGCCAAACTAAGCGATTGGTCAAAACCACTACTAAGGACATAGTGCCCGTAGCTGCCATTAACAATGGAAATTGTCCCTTAGCAGTTGCCTCAGAAATAATTGCGCCTAAGCCACCAGTGGTAATTGTCTCACCTTGAAACTGAATATATTCGCTGACAATGCTGGCATTCCATGCGCCACCTACGGCTGTGATGATTCCTGTGACTAGATAAGGGAAAATACCTGGCAAAATCACCGTAAGCCAACGTTGAACTAGATTTAATTTATAGACAGTAGCTGCCTCAAACAAATCCGAAGGAATCGACTGCGCACCTGCGATTACATTAAAGAGAATGTACCACATTGTACCAAGCATCATTAGTGCAACCGAACCTACCTGTAACCCGCCGCCAATCCGAGCTAAGCCAATTAACAATACTGGAAAGAGGGCAGTAGCTGGTACCGAAGCAGCAATTTGCACAATTGGCTGTAATATTTTTGCTAGTTTGGGATTGCGTCCGATCGCTACGCCTACGGGCACAGTCCAAAGTAAAGATAGAACCAAGGCAACCATCACTCTGATTGAGGTAAACAGTGCGCCAGTTATCACCTTTTGCCAATCTTCTAAGCTCAATAACCGAAGCATGATCACTGCTTCCCAAGTCCCCCACAACACAATCGCGGTGAAAGAAACGGCAAACAAACCATTTAGCCAAGTAGAAAGGGGCGATCGAGACTTTTGGCTAGGCACATTTACAGATACAGCGAAGGTTTTGGCAATATTTTGATCGAAGTTTTGAATCATCGGCATCCAAACATGAAGATTGAAAGTTCTTAAAGTAGGCGATCGCCGTAAAAAATCTAAAACGGGCGATTCTGGGGAGTTTTCGGCTTCGACAGTTTCAAACTTAAACTTTTCAGCCCAGGCAATTAAAGGCTGCCAGACGAAGAAATCTAATAAAGAGATAATTGTAATCAGCACGGCTAAGCCAATTAAGATTGCGCCAACATTACCTTGATTAGAAGCTTCAGCTAAAAAAGAACCCAAACCTGGTAAGCGAAAATTCTGTTTTCCCAAGGTAAAAGATTCAATTGCCATCAGAAAAAACCAGCCCCCCGCTACTGACATCACGCTATTCCAAATCAAGCCGATCGCGCCTGAGGGTAATTCCACTTGCCAAAAGCGTTGCCAAGCATTTAATCGATAAATTTCTGCCACTTCTTTCAATTCACGCGGAATATTAGAAAGCGATTGATAGAAACTAAAGGTCATGTTCCAGGTCATGCCGGTAAAGATCAGTAAGACCGAAGCGATTTCTACGCCGATGCGCTGTCCTGGGAAAATGGCGATCAATGCCAAAACTACACCTGGCAAAAAAGAGAGAACTGGAATCGACTGCAAAATATCTAAAAGTGGCAAGAGAATATATGCCGCAGTTTTGGAACGATAGGCAGAATAGGCATAAATCAAGGTGAATAGCAGCGATAGAAAATAGGCAGAACCCATCCGCAGCAAAGTTTGAGCCGTATAACCAGGCAGCGCAGCCAGATCGGTTTGAATCTCGATATTTGAGTTGTAGTTACCAGTAAATTGAGCAGAACCCGTACGGATAATTCCTAAAATCAAGGCAATTACGCCTAAAATTAGAATTGCATCGCGCAAATCCCATTCAGGCCGAAAATTTATGGAGCGATCGCGAGAGACAGGATACATTCTTTAAACCTCTTAGTAAACCTCTTATTTAAGCTAATTGTCTAAGCTACTTGGGATGCTTCATCAGCATTAGTTTCAATTTTTTCGAGGAAAATTTCGCCCGCAGGTTCATCATAGCCATAGAGTTCGGCATAGCGTCCCCAGTCCATTGCTGTGGCTAATTGACGTTCAGCTTCAGCCGTGGTGTAATGCGCTTCCAAAATGTCCAATACTAATTCTTCGGGAATGCGCTGATTGCGCTTCGCTTGGAGCATTTTATAAATCTGCTGCACTGGTCGAATATGGGCGATTAGTTGCTCTCTTACAATCTTTTTGCGTTGATCGATGTTGCCATCAATAAATCGCTGCGCGATTGGATTTAAACAAATATCTCCTTCTTTCAAATCGATGAAATCTAACAGGTTTGCGGCATCGACAATTGGTAGAATCTCATCCACATCAAGCTGTAGCTCTTGTCCCAAACGATAGAGATCGGTAGTTTTGCGGTCTTCCAATAATTCCAAAAGTCCAGCAATGGAACCAATCCGAACTTGCGGCAGAGATTGATGTTTTGGTGTTTCGGCGATCGCGATTTCTCCCGTAGTTTGGTCTACCACTGGCTCAGGCGTAAGCTCTTCATCTAAATCGGGATTAGTAATGATTTTATAAACCTGATCAACTAAAGCTTGGAATTCGGCACTCTTGCGATCGCGATAATGAGGAATATTCACCTGAAGGTTTGCCCTGATTCGGCCAGGATTGCGTCCTAAAACAATTATCCGATCAGCTAAAACCACCGCCTCTTCAATTCCGTGGGTGACAATCAACACTGCCTTGGTCGGAATCTTTTGCTCTAACCAAAGATCTAATAATTCAAACCGTAGGTTTTCTGCGGTCAAGACATCCAAAGCCGAGAAAGGCTCATCCATACAGAGCAACTCAGGCTCCACCGCCAAAGCCCTGGCAAACCCGACCCGTTGACGCATTCCGCCCGAAAGTTCTTTGGGATAAGCATTCTCAAACCCATCCAGACCGATCGTGTCGATCATCTTTAGGGCCTTAGTTTTGCGCGTGAAAGAATCAGCCCCGATCGCTTTTAAGCCCAATTCCACATTTTCTAATACGCTCAGCCAAGGGTAAAGTGCAAAACTTTGGAAGACAATTGCCGCACCTGGATTTAGCCCGACTAGAGGCTTGCCACGATAGCTAATCTCTCCTTCACTTGGAGCAATTAGACCCGCCACCATTCGCATCAAAGTAGATTTGCCTGAACCTGAAGGTCCTAATAAAGCCACAATCTCGCCTGTTTTCAGAGTCAGATCAATATTCTCGAGAATCGTAATCTCTTGTCCATTGGGCTGGCGGTAAGACTTCTTTACACTGGTTAAACAGACTAAGTCTTCGGCGGGCAGTTTGGGTTTGCCATTGGAAATCGGTTTGTGGGCAGTGCGTCCTGTAGCTGGGGGGGTAGTTAGATCGCTGGTGAGATCTTTGAGTGGACTATATACTTTTCGGGTTTCCTTTGGCATCATTGGTTTTTTCCTCCTAACAAATGCCCCAATCAAGGGGAGTCAGGACTCACCCAATGATTAGGAGTCTAATTTCACCGCAGACAAAATGAGTAGGGCTGAGAATAATATTCGCCCAAACGGACTAAAGCCCATGAAGTCAATTGAATGCAACATCACCATTGAGACAGATGTTACAAATGTAACAATAGTGCTGGGTCTATGTTAGCGCAGTAAAGCATTCATCGTAAAGAATTTATCAGAATCATCAAGATCCTTCCAGTCTATGGCTCATGAACCCGCTCCCCGCGATTTAGTCCTAGGTGGCACTCTGCCAATTCCCAAACAAGGGGTTGTCCTAGGAGGCACTCTGGGCTTAGAAGCAAGACTAAATAGCCAGATTCCATGCCAACGTATTGCCGCCCTGCAAGATTTAAAGAATTATGCTCAATTAGGGATAGAGCCTTTAATTGA
>JBBRVV010000145.1:0-5714 GCA_038246525.1 Pseudanabaenales cyanobacterium | reverse complement strand
CCGACATATTCTAATCTATGGGGTACACCCCTAAACTCTGACATAGCGAGGGCGATCGCTTCTGGTTCAATTCCTGCTAGTCTAGATGCCGCTACCGCCATCAGCAGATTCTGGAGGTTATGTTCGCCAGGCAGATGAAAATTTGCTAAGTCTAAAATCGGTTCACCTTTAAACCTTAGCCAGCCTCTCTGAATATCTGCGCCTTGGGGTAGGCTCTTACTCACACTTGTCCAAGTTAGGTTATGGTTATCGCCAAGGATAGACTCTCCTTCTGTCGCCAAATAGGGATCGTTGCCATTGACTACTCTTTGGGCGGAACGCAGTAGCAGACTGGCTTTAATCTGGCTATAGAACTCTAAACTGCCATGCCGACTGAGATGATCAGGCGTAAAAGTAGTCCATACGCCAATTTGCGATCGCACACTGGGGGCTGCCTCGATTTGATAGCTACTTAATTCAGCAATGATCCAATCAGGTAGAGGTGTTTGCATAGCCACTTCACAGATCGGTAGTCCAATATTTCCACAAGCAGGCGCATTTAGCCCAGCAACTTGAAAAATTTTGGCAATCATGGCGGTGGTGGTGGTTTTGCCATTGGTACCCGTAATACTAAGCCAAGGTAGATACTGTAAATACTGCCATGCTAGTTCCACTTCGCCAATTACTTGAATACCTAGCTGACGGGCTGCGATCAAGGTTGGATGGTACCAGGCGATCCCAGGGCTAACTACTAATAATTTGGCTAAAGGCAGCTTGGGCAAAGGTGGAGTTAAGCCCAGTGCCAAAAGGTCAAAGCCCAGATTTACCTCAACTCCTTGGTGAATTAGATATTGCTGCCGATCGCATAATTCCTGAGACTCTTCTGCCATGCGGCGATCGCTTACCCATACCTGCCAGCCTTTTAATTTGAGAAGCTTGGCTGCTGCAAAGCCAGATTTACCCAGACCTACTACCCATACTTGAGCCATAAATTTTTTCGAGAAACCATTTAACGACGGCTTGCCAACTGATCATATACCGCTTGTAGATCTACTTGATGATATGCCAAAGCTACTAATAGGTGATAAACCAGGTCAGCCGCCTCAGAAGCGATCGCTATGGATTCGCCATCTTTACAAGCCATGATTACTTCTGCTGACTCTTCACCAATTTTTTTGAGGATCAGATTATCGCCACCCGCAAATAATTTACAGGTATAGGAATTTGGTTGAGGATTTTCACGGCGATCGCAAATTACGGCAAACAAATCACTCAGAGGGTCTTTTTGAGGATTATTTTGGCTGGGGTGATCGTTTCTAGAATCAGCGGTCTGAGATTCAGCCATAAATTGTAGTGCATTAATTTTGATTTTTAACTTATGGCAGATATAAAATTTAGGGTGCAGAAAGAATGCCACACCCAAGACTTTTCAATAACAACTCAGCAACTACTTGATAGTTACCTTACCGCCGACATCTTCGATTTGCTTCTTCGCTGCTTCAGCATCGGCCTTAGACATGCCTTCCTTCACAGTTTTAGGCGCAGATTCTACTAGCTCCTTCGCATCTTTTAAACCCAGAGCGGTAATTTCACGCACGATCTTCAAGACCGCGATTTTCTTATCAGCAGGAACGGAATCCAAGATTACGTCAAAAGCAGTTTGCTCTTCAACTTCTTCCGCCGCCGCCGCCGCACCAGGAGCCGCAGCCATCATCATACCACCCACAGGAGCCGCAGCTGAAACGCCGAAAGCTTCTTCGATCCCTTTGACCAACTCAGATGCCTCAAGCAAAGTAAGAGTTTTTAACTGTTCTAGAATTTCATCAACTTTAGCAGACATAATTTTTTCCTTTCGTAAATATTTTGTAATTGAACCCAAATGAACAAAACTACAGCATTTAAGCTGATTCTTTCTCGGCGATCGCTTTGATAGCTCTGCCCAGAGACTGCGGAACTTCCTTGATTGCCACAGCTAGCTTGGTAGCCACACCGTTGATTCCGCCCGCGATTTGTGCCATCAATACCTCTTTTGAAGGTAGATCGGCGATCGCTTGCAGTTCTTTAGGATTTAATGCTCTTCCATCTAAAACACCACCGCGTAATTCGGTTTTCTTCGCTTCTTTTTGAAAAGCGGCATACGCCTTAAGCGCAGCTGCAATATCCTGTTTTACCAAAAGACAAACCGAAGCACCTTTAAGAAAAGATTCCATCGATTGCCACTTTGGATCATCAGCGATCGCTTTCTTCATCAAGGTATTTTTAGCCACCTTACATACTGTGCCGCTAGGGCGCAGTTGGCGACGCAGTTTAGTAATTTCTGCTACGGTTAAATCCGCATATTCAATTACCATCACCATTTGAGTGTCAGCTAAATGAGTTTCTAATTCACTCCTAAGCTGCTTTTTGCTTTCTAAACTTCTTCCCATAATTCTCACCTCCTAAAAGTTCGTTAATAATTTTTGAAAATTCGCGTCAAAATCCGCAAAAAAAAGAACCTCGTCTAACCATTGCCTTACTGAACGCGTAGATTCAGTTGAACAATATGTTTGGAAGACGAGGTTCGCAAATTAATGCTTTTCCTTGATGCTTGCTATCGGTATTTTTACTTGCGTATTTCTCACTTTATTAATTTTTCTACTTGAGCAAATACTCTGCAACTCTCTCTTGTTAACTCTGAAACTCTTATCCCCTATCTGCTCCAGCTAAAGTATCCAGCTAGAAAACGAATTGGAAATAAGTCAAAGAAAAATTAGAAAAGTTTTGAGTAGAACGAGTAGTGAATATAAGTAAGAGTAAATACCTCGGCAGGAAATTAAGCATTTTAAGCCCCCGCTGTCTTCGGTTTTATTCAGAATATTTGGTGAATATATTCGCTAAATATGGTCAAATTCGGCTAGTCAAATCATGCTGTTTCCCCCAACTTGAAGTCACGCAAGCTACTGATATCCACTTCAATTGATGGTCCCATCGTGGCTGAAACATAGAGCGATCGCCAGTATCTACCCTTTGCCCCAGATGGACGGTTGCGATCAATAGTTTCTTGCAAAGCTTTAAGATTTACCAATAAGTCATCAGTACTAAAGACCGCCTTGCCAAATAGCACATGGACAATACCGGTTCGATCAGCTCGAAATTCGATTTTTCCTGCTTTAAATTCAGCGATCGCCCCTGACAGATCAAAAGTAACCGTACCTCCCTTTGGAGAAGGCATTAGACCACGCGGACCAAGGAGTTTACCGAGTTTTGCCACTTGAGGCATCATATCGGGGGTAGATATCAATAAGTCAAACTCCATCATTCCTTTGGAGATTTGATCGATTAACTCCTCTGAGCCTGCCAGATCTGCTCCAGCAGCAGCAGCCTCTGCTACTTTTTCACCGCGCGCAATCACCGCAACACGGATATTTTGACCAGTACCCTTGGGTAAAGCCACTGTAGTTCGCAATTGCTGGTCAGCATATTTAGGATCGATCCCAAGACGAACATGAGCTTCGGCTGACTCAGAAAATTTAGCTGTTGCTGTATCTTTTAATAACTGCAAAGCTTCTACAGGGGCGTAGGACTTATTAGGCTCAATTTTACTCAGAGCTTCGCGGAATCGCTTAGAAATTTTTTTATTCATTTATTCTCCTTGGGGTAAGTAACGAAGCTTTAGCCTCTCCCCCGCTAGTAAAGTTAAAAATCTGAAAAACAAGTAAAGTTTAATCGACGATCCCAACACCCATATTTTTAGCGGTGCCTTCGATAATCTTCATTGCCGCGTCAATATCATTCGCATTAAGATCAGGCAACTTAGTAGTAGCGATTTCTCGCAATTGATTAGCAGTGATTGTGCCAACTCTATTCCGATTTGGCTCGCTTGAACCAGAGGTTATCCCTGCTGCTTTTTGAATTAATACAGAAGCAGGTGGAGTTTTGAGCACAAATGTAAAACTGCGATCCTCAAACACTGAAATCTCAACTGGAATTACCATTCCAGCTTGATCAGCAGTGCGAGCATTGTAATCCTTACAGAATGCCATGATGTTAACACCATGCTGTCCAAGGGCAGGCCCAATAGGAGGTGCAGGAGTTGCTTTGCCAGCGTTTAATGCTAGCTTAATTATTGCGGTAACTTTTTTTGCCATTTTTTAATCTTAACTTATTTTTAATTAAATTTGTCGAATAATTTTTCAAGTGATTTCTATTAAGCTCAGAAATTAAAACTTTAGACTAACTTACAAAACTCAATTCTGTTTTTGAACTTGATTAAATTCCAACTCAACTGGCGTATCTCTACCAAAAATAGAGAGTAAAGCCTTAAGCTTACTGAGCGCAGCAGTGACTTCTACCACTTCTCCTTCAAAGTCTTTGAATGGCCCATTAAGTACCTTAATCTTGTCCCCAGCAAACATATCAATTTTAGCGATCGGTTCTTGTTCGGCTGTAACCCGAAAGATGCGCTCAATTTCCGATCTACCCAGAGCGCGGGGAGTAACATGACCTCTACCATAACCATGCGCCCTCTTTTCCTGAGTTCCCACAAAGTTGATTACATGGGTAGTATTTTTTACTACCTGCCAAGCTTCGTCATCCAAACACATTTGCAGTAAAACATAGCCAGGGAAGACCTTTTCTTGTGCAGCCTGCCGACTACCATCAGCTTTTAATTTAATCGTAGAAGACTGTGGTATTTCAATTTGGAGAATTTTTTCCCTTAGAAAATTATTCACCCGTTGGCTGTCAAGCGTAAGAATACGCTGCTCTAAAGTAGTTTTTACTTTTTTTTCACATCCAGATCCAACCTGAATTGCATACCAATGTGGACTGCTCTCAGCTTCAACCACAGATTTCGGAATTTCGCTGTCTGACTCTTCGCTCAAGTCTTCTTTGGCAAAATCCTCACTTTCTTCCCATTTACTTGCTTCTGATCTATCTCTGAGTATCATTGGAACACCTTGCTCGCAGCCCAACTAAATAGCGAATCAACGAAATAAACCAGAATAGCCGCAACAATAACCATCAGTAAAACTGCGATCGACTCACTAATTAACTGTTGGCGTGAGGGCCAGGCTACTTTACTCAATTCTATTTGTACATCTTTAAAGAAGCTACCCAAGCCTGCTTTTTGAGCGCTCCCATCGTTAGTATTCATGCTCTTTGAAGTAGATTCAGGACTGTTAGCATTATCATCCTTGATCGCTTTATCGGTGGTCTTGAGGCTATTAGCTGAGCTACCTACTAGGGAAGATTTTGAATTGGTCTGCTCGCTTTTGTTTGAATCCTTGTCAGAATCCTTTAAGCCTTTTTTAGCTGAATCGTTTTTAGCCATTTCTTTACCTGTTTCTAGCCACTCCCTTAAACCGTATTTCTAAAATTTATTCTTAAAGCGCACATTCACTTAGAATTAACTTTTACTTAGAATTCACATTTACTTAAAATTCAAATTTATTTAATAATTGCATTTGGAGTGAACATGGTTTTATGCATAATCATTAACCTTTTTGACCAATATTGTGACTGAATCTTCTGTAAGTGAAAAATTTAGTAAAGCATAAAGCTTAATCTCAATATTTTCTCAATCTAATCAAGCCCCAAAGGTAATCATTAATATAAACCTGTCAAAAAGAATTCAGATTATGGAAAAATTTAAGAGCATTAATTAGAAAACGCGCCCTGGGGGACTCGAACCCGCGGCATCAGGTTTTGGAGACCTGCGTTCTACCAACTGAACTAAAGGCGCATACTTTTCTAAT
>JBBRVV010000144.1:0-5718 GCA_038246525.1 Pseudanabaenales cyanobacterium | reverse complement strand
GCATTAGCCCCTCTTCCCAATGTCTAATCCAACGCTGGGAAGAGAGTATATGGTTTCTGGAGTCCTCAACCAAAGCAGCAATTTTCCTCCCAACCTCTTTCCCAAATCCAGCTTTTGGCTCATGCCCTCTATTTTAATGTATTTCGTCTCCCTTGCTTTCCTTCTTTTTTTCGGTTGCCCCTACTTATTGAGCCGATACCAAAAAATCGCGGTAAGTTCGGCTATGATGCTCGAAGAAAACCAACGCAGACTTGCTGAAAATGAAAATGATCCAGAAGCTAATTTAATGATTGGGTTGGCACTTATGGGGATGAAACTATTTGATGCTGCAACGGAAAAGCTCCAGAAATCAAAAAAACTTTACGAACAAATTGGACAAAAAGAGAATTCAGTCAAAGTGCAGGATTACCTTGAATTACTCCAAATTCATGAAAGAAACATGTCTAAGCAGCCTAAATGAGTAACTGAAATCGATGTTTCTATTTCAAAATTTTGCCTAAATTGTCTCAAGTAGTTAGTGAAATGGTTTTAAGTGTGATCGCTTCTAAGTTATGCTAATTTCTAAAATCTCCAATCTAAAATCCAATGTTAGCCAAACGAATCCTGCCATGTCTAGATGTTCACTGCGGTCGGGTAGTGAAAGGCGTAAACTTCGTCAATCTGCGAGATGCAGGCGATCCTGTGGAACTAGCACAGATTTATAACCAAGCTGGGGCAGACGAATTGGTGTTTTTAGATATTTCTGCCACAAATGAAGAGCGGAAAACAATTTTAGAAGTGGTCTATCGCACAGCGGAGCAAGTATTTATCCCCTTAACAGTTGGTGGCGGAATTAAAGACCTAGCGGCGATTAAAGAACTACTAAGAGCAGGTGCAGACAAGATCAGCTTAAATTCGGCAGCAGTGCGCCAGCCAGACTTGATTGATCGGGCGAGTGATTATTTTGGTAATCAATGTATTGTGATCGCGATCGATGCCAGAAGGCGAAAAGATCTTGACAATCCTGGTTGGGATGTTTATGTCAAAGGCGGCCGAGAAAATACAGGCTTGGATGCAATTAGTTGGGCAGAAGAAGTAGTAAAACGTGGAGCAGGCGAGATTTTGCTGACCAGCATGGATGCGGATGGAACTCAAGCAGGCTATGACCTAGAGCTTACTCGTCAAATTAGCGATCGCCTAGAAGTACCAGTAATTGCCTCTGGCGGTGCGGGTAACTGCGAGCATATTTATCAGGCTTTGACTGAGGGCAGAGCAGAAGGCGCATTGTTAGCATCGCTTTTGCACTTTGGACAACTAAGCATTGCCGAGATTAAAAACTACTTAACTGAACATCAAGTGGCTGTGCGTAATTCCTAAGTAAAATCTAACTAAATCGCAAGGGTGAAAATTTACTGAAAAGCTGATCTTTATTTCCTGTTTTGTTCTGAGCAAAATCTTGGGCAAATCGCTGGGCTAAAGGTGGAGCATAGATCATGGGGCTAGTAAAACTAGTGAATAAATGAGTATTCGGGAGTTCTGGTAATGCGCCGATTAATGGCAGAGAATCGCTACTAAACGCAACCAAACAATAATGATAGTTGGCTGATAAATCGGCTAATTTTGGCAAAATATTACCCACGCGATCGCGCAGAATTTTCTCATTCTCTTTTAGATCAAACTTAAATTCTGGATTGGGATGCACATAACTAGGTTGACCAATTTTGATTGAGCGATCGCTAAATTGAATTGCGCCTACATCTATCGATAAACTTGAAAGACCAGCTTCAGGTAAAGATTGCTGATTTCGCCAGAATAGTTCTAAATCGGGCTGACTGATTCTGGATTCCAACCCTAATCTTTCATTACTAGCTGGCATCACCATTGTTCTCAGTTCCAAATCTAAAGATTCAGTTTCCAAGACTTCGCAGTGAGTGAAATATAATTTTGTTTGAATGCCCGATTGCCTAAGCAAGTTTCTGCCCATTCCACCTGCACAAACTGCAATTTGCCCACAGCCATATTCTGCTCGATTAGTTTTCACCGATTCGGCGGTCAATTCTAATACCCGCTCGTTGATCCAGCTTCCTCCAAGTCTTAGAAAGGCATTCTTATAAGCTTCGCAAAGCACTAAAGGATTAGCATGAGCATGAGGAAAGTGCCAAGAGCCAGAGATCGCTTCAATATTTAATAAAGGCTCTAACTCTAAAGATTGCAAGGGCGAGAGCAGAGAAGGAGGAAATTCTAATTGACCAAAAGATTCAGATTGAATTGCCTGATCATCCTGCGGTGAGATAGTGAGCAGAAGATCTAGATTGCGGAACTGTGTATCAAATCCCAACTCTGCACTTAACTGTTGATGTTTAGCTAAGCCTTCTTTGCATAATTGGCGAGTAATCTGATCAGTTCCCGCCCAAAAAGGAATACCCCCATAGCTTAACTTGGAGGCTCCTTCTAATTGGCGATCGCGTTCAAGCACAAGTACAGAAAAACCAGCATTTTGCAGTTCATAACTCAATGCTGCACCTGTAATTCCACCACCGATTACGATCCAGTCATAGATTTGCATCTAATCTTCGCTACCCAAAGCCGTTCTTGCCATTTTCACCGCGTTAAAAAAGAGAATTACAGTTACAGGAAAGCTAACTAGTAAGATTCCCCAAGTCGGTAACTCTCCCCATTTTGGTGCGCCAGAGCTAAGCTCAAATATGCAACCTACGAAAGCGATCGCGGATACAGCAGAAGATACTAGCAATAACTGCGATTTCATGTACATGGAATTTATAATACTCCAGCTAACCTGACTTCGTTTGAATTCAAGATTTCCTGCAACTCTTCAGAATCTACAGTTTCTCGCTCGATCAAATCACTGGCAATCCGATCAAGAATTAGGCGATTTTGAGTAAGAACTAACTTGGCGCGATCATAAGCAGTTTGCACTAGCTTTTTCACTTCCTCATCGATAATTGCAGCTGTCTCTTCGGAGAAATCCCGCTCTGAAGAAAGCTCACGCCCTAAGAACATATTGCCGCTAGAACGTCCCAAAGCTACAGGCCCAAGGGAGTCACTCATGCCAAATCGCATTACCATTTGTCGGGCAATTTGGGCTACTTGTTGCAAATCACTAGAAGCACCAGTGGTCACTTCTTCATCACCAAATACAATCTCTTCCGCAATTCTGCCACCCAGCGCAACAGCCATCTGATTTTGCAAGTAGGAGCGACTTTGCATTCTCTCTTCAGAAGGTAAGAACCAAGTCAATCCCCCAGCCCGACCGCGCGGAATAATCGTTACCTTTTGGACCGCATCATAATCTGGCATTAGTGCACCCACTAGGGCATGCCCAGCCTCATGGTAAGCAACCAAACGTTTACGCTTATCACTCATTACCCGATCTTTTTTCTCTGCGCCAACTAGCACTCGATCTACCGCATCGTTGATCTCATCCATCGAAATTTCGGTGAGACTGCGACGGGCAGCTAAGATTGCTGCTTCATTTAGTAAGTTAGAAAGATCCGCACCAGTAAAGCCTGGAGTACGGCGGGCAATCTTCTCAATGTCAATATCCTTAGCCAAGGTTTTGCCGCGAGCGTGTACGCCCAAAATCTCTAAACGTCCAGCAAAATCGGGACGATCTACTACCACCTGACGATCAAAGCGACCTGGGCGAAGAAGAGCCGCATCTAATACATCTGGGCGGTTGGTTGCGGCAATAATAATAATGCCATTATTACCTTCAAACCCATCCATTTCGGTCAGCAACTGGTTGAGAGTCTGTTCCCGCTCATCGTTACCACCACCTAAACCTGCACCACGCTGACGACCGACCGCATCAATTTCATCGATGAACACAATACAAGGAGCGTTGGATTTTGCTTGCTCAAATAGGTCACGCACCCGCGAAGCACCTACACCTACAAACATTTCTACGAACTCGGAGCCAGAAATACTGAAGAATGGTACTCCAGCCTCACCTGCAACCGCCCTAGCTAAAAGCGTCTTACCCGTTCCAGGCGGTCCAACTAAAAGTACACCTTTAGGAATCTTGGCACCGATCGCCGTGAATCGATCAGGATTCTTGAGGAAGTCTACTACTTCGGTTAATTCAAGTTTTGCTTGTTCAATTCCTGCTACGTCGGTAAAAGTTACCTGGGTTTGCGGTTCCATCTGCACCCGCGCTTTAGACTTACCAAAATTCATCGCTTGATTACCTGGACCAGACTGGGCACGGCGAAGAAGAAAGAATAAGCCTACCAACAATAAAACAGGCAAAATAAAGCTACTCAGAGTTTGGGTTAGCGCGCCATCGTTACGGCGGGGAGTAACCTCTACATCGATATTATTCTTGGTAAGAATGTTGATGAAGTCGGGATCATTAGGCAGATTCACTCTCACCTTCTTCTTGCCTTCGGGTCCAGCGCTAGGAATAACTACCTCGGCATAACTGCGATCAGTGCTGATCGTCACCCGTGAAACTCCTTGCTTACTCTGAACAGCATTGATCAAGTCACTGTAGCGAATAGTTTCTAGCTGAGGCTGTCCATCAATTAAAGCAGTACCTAGAGTGATCGCTGCAATTACTAGCAAGGCGTACAGACCATAGTTACGCCATTTTTTGTTGTCGTTGCCTTTATTATTTTTCACTTAACTTAATTTATATTTGCTTGTGTATTTACGGAAAGAATACTAAAAACTATTTGTAAGGCTAAATCTCACAATTAAATTATATCTAGTTGATTTGGTAATTGTTAACTTATATTAACTTTCTCTCGCCTATTCGTAGGTTACATCTTGAATCTCTAAATCCTGTTTGTCACCCGCAAAAGGATTATCAGCAGTTAGAAATAACATACAGTGGCATTCTTTCCGCTCGCGCATTGGCACGCAAGGACAGTTCCAATAGGTATTTTGTACCTCTGCCGCTTTATCTTCATAGTAACGGCAAGGGCAGAGAGGGGCACCTAAATCATCTTTGTGTTTTGCCAAGCCTTCAATCACGGCACTAGTAATCGATGGGTCGGAGCAAAAAAAAGTACCTGTACGTTTAGCGTAGGTCTCGGAAAATTTTCGCATCGCCTCAAAATTTTTGGTGGAGGATTTGTTCAAACCTCGATCTGATTCTTGATTCATCGCAATCTCTACTATTTAATTTATTTAAGATTGTTCTAGTCTATCGTACTAAAACGCCTATGATTTTTCTGGGGCAAATTAGCGATCGCTACTCCATAACCGCTTTAGTTCGAGATAGGCAATGACAAAAAAGAAACGGGTATTATCAGGGGTACAGCCTACGGGCAGTCTGCATTTGGGCAACTATTTGGGTGCAATTCGTAATTGGGTAGAAAGCCAAAGCGCCTACGAGAATTTCTTTTGTGTGGTAGATCTGCACGCAATTACGGCTCCCCATCAGCCCCAAGAGCTAGCCGCCAATACCCGTAGCGTGGCAGCTCTATATATCGCCTGTGGCATCGATCCGCAGGAATCTACAATTTTTGTGCAATCGCAAATTAGCGCCCACGCCGAACTTACCTGGCTGCTGAATTGTACTACGCCTCTAAATTGGCTAGAACGGATGATTCAATTTAAAGAGAAGGCAGTTAAACAGGGTGATAGTGTGAGTGTAGGTTTGCTCGATTATCCCGTGCTGATGGCGGCGGATATTTTGCTTTACCAAGCTGACCTTGTGCCTGTGGGCGAAGATCAAAAACAGCATCTAGAACTCACCCGCGACATTGCCCTACG
>JBBRVV010000143.1:0-5747 GCA_038246525.1 Pseudanabaenales cyanobacterium | reverse complement strand
CGTAAAGCTGTTTCCTGCGGATTCTGAACATTCTGCGATCTTCCAATGTCTGCAAGGAATACCAGATGGAGGCTTAAAGCGAATTATCTTAACTGCTTCTGGAGGATCATTTAGAGATTTGGCACCCGAACAACTGGCTGATGTGACGATCGCTGATGCCTTAAAACATCCAAATTGGTCAATGGGCAAAAAGATTACGATTGATTCTGCTACTTTAATGAATAAAGGTTTGGAAGTAATTGAAGCGCATTTTCTGTTTGGTTTAGATTTTCCAGAGATTGAAATAGTAATCCATCCTCAAAGTATTATTCACTCGCTAATTGAATTGCAAGATACTTCAGTTTTGGCGCAGTTGGGATTACCAGATATGCGACTGCCATTGCTCTATGCTCTTTCCTATCCCGATCGCTTAGTTACAGATTGGCAACGATTAGACTTAGTCAAATGCAGTAATCTCACTTTCTATGCGCCAGATCATCACAAATATCCCTGTATGCAGCTTGCCTATAGGGCTGGAAAAGCAGGTGGAACTATGCCCGCCGTCTTGAATGCTGCCAATGAACAAGTTGTAGAAATGTTTTTACAAGAGCAGATCCGCTTTATTCAAATTCCGCAAATTATCGAATCGGTTTGCGATCGCCATCAGACCATTACCAATCCTAGCTTGGCAGATATTTTAGAAGTGGATCAGTGGGCAAGGAAAATGGCTTTAGAAATCACTCAAACTCAAGTTTTAGCACCTATTTAATCTTTATTTTTATTTAGGAGAAGATAATGAACACAAGGCTTTATGATCAGGATTTCTATGCTTGGACAATCGCCCAGTCACAGTTTCTGCAAAAAGGAGAATGGCGATCGCTAGATATTCAGAACCTAGTGGAGGAAATTGAGTCATTGGGCAGACAACAAAGACAAGAATTGAGAAATCGTTTAGGGGTTTTAATTGGGCATTTATTGAAATGGGAGTACCAACCAGAACTGCGTGGTAAAAGTTGGAGAGCGACAATTCGTGAACAGCGCCAAGCGATACTTAGACTATTGGCAGAGAATCCTAGCTTGAAACCCTATTTGCTAGAAGCGATCGCTGATTCCTATGATTCGGCTTTGGCAATTGTAGTAAGAGAGACACCTTTAGACTATCTGGATCTGCCCTTAGAATGTCCTTACGCAGTAGCAGAGATATGTGATCTAGCTTTTCCCAAAGATTTAGCTTGATTGAACAACAATAGAATTAATATTTATTCACTAGAAAAAGAACTATGCGACATTTGGTAACAGGCGGATCGGGATTTTTAGGCAATTTAATCGCTAGGCGCTTATATGAACGAGGCGAAGAAGTAAAAATCCTAGATATTTGGCAGGATTCCACTCGCCCCAAAGAGATTGAGTATATAGAATGTGATATTCGCGATCGCGATCGCGTGGCAAAAACTATGCAAGGAATAGATGTAGTGCATCACAATGTCGCCTTAGTTCCATTAACTAAATCGGGCAAAAAGTTTTGGCAAGTAAATGTAGAAGGGAGTAAAATCGCTGCCGAAGAAGCTGCTAATGCTGGCGTACAAAGCTTTATTCACATGAGTTCTAGTGCGATTTTTGGTTCTCCAGTCTGTCCAATTTCTAATAGCACTCCTACCAAACCAATAGAAATCTATGGCAGAGGAAAACTGGCAGGAGAACTAGCCGTGAGAGAAATCTGCGATCGCGCCAACTTACCGCTAATCGTAATTCGTCCTCGCACAATTTTGGGAGAAGGAAGACTTGGTATTTTTCAGATTCTGTTTGAATGGATTCAAGAAGGACGAAATGTCTATGTGATTGGTAATGGCGAAATGGAATTCCAATTTGTTCATGCCCACGATCTAATGGATGCCTATATGCTTGCTTTAGACCTGGGCAAACCTGGGATTTACAATGTGGGAGCAGCCGAATATGGCACGCTGAAGCAGGGCTTAAATCATCTAATTTCCTATGCAAATACCAAATCTAAAGTCAAAAGTATTCCTGCATGGTTGGCAATTAACAGCTTGCGTTTGCTCGATCTTGTGGGATTGAGTCCGCTCGCGCCTTGGCATTATCTTACTTACCACAAACCCTTCTATTTTGATGTAGAACCCCTGACCCGCTTGGGTTGGCAGCCAAAATACTCTAACGATCAGATGTTTCGAGAAAGCTATGATTGGTTTCAGCAGAATTATCAAAAACTCCAAGCTGAAAAAGCTGGCTCAGCCCATCGTCGTCCAGTAAAAGAGAAGATGCTCTGGTTATTAAAACAGTTTTCTTAACTTTTCCAGTTCATGCGCTGGCATATTAATCCCACCCTTATTTCGAGGTGATTTACTTTCTGACTAGCTTTAGATATCCCGCAAGAAATTTGCAAGTAAATGTTTGCCTGACTGAGTGAGAATACTTTCAGGATGAAACTGAACTCCCTGTACTTTTGGATAATCTCGATGTCGGACTGCCATGATAATTTTATCTTCAGTCCAAGCAGTCACCTCCAATACTTCAGGCAAGTGACCAGGATCGATTACCAAGCTGTGGTAGCGGGTCGCCACAAAGGGATTAGCCAATCCAGCAAAAACTCCAGACCCATCGTGAAAAATTTCCGAGGTTTTGCCATGCATTAGATAAGGCGCAGAAATCACCTTGCCGCCATAAATCAAACCCATACTTTGATGCCCAAGACATACACCCAAAATTGGGATCGAATGATCAAGTTGGCGCAAAATATCCAGAGATACGCCTGCTTCTTCTGGTCTTCCTGGACCAGGCGAAATGATCACAGCTTTTGGTTTTAGTTGTTTTACTTGCTCAATATCTATCTGGTCATTACGTTGCACCAAAATTTCGCCCAAAGCAGGAAAATCTGCCAACAGTTCGCCCAGATATTGCACCAAGTTGTAAGTAAAGCTGTCGTAATTATCGATCACTAAAATCATTTTTTTGGCTTTTCGGGTTAGAGCGGAAGAGATCCGCTTTGATGAATTAAATTTAATGAATCGCGCGCAATCATAAATAAGCCTAAACCCAAAATCATCACTAATCCGCCCTGCATTACGTTTTCTTGAAATTTTGAAGGGAGCGGCTTACCGCCACGTAGTAATTCAATTAGTAAAAAGAAGAGTTGACCACCATCCAACGCTGGCAGCGGCAAAAGATTGATGATTGCTAAATTAATACTGACGATCGCTGTGAAATCAAAAAGCCCCGCCTGATCAGATTTGACTAACTGTGCGCCCGTTGCCACGATCGCCACTGGTCCCGAAACTTTAGTCGCTGTAGCCTGGAAGTTGGTCACCAGTTGTACTAATCCTGCCCAAGTCATCACCACTACCCGTTCAAAATTCTGGGCTGCCTTTGCCATTGCTTTGGGTAAATTCCTAATTGGCTGACGATGGGCTTTGCCATTCCAATTTAAGCCTACGCCGATTTTGGAGCTACCAGCTTCGCCTGTAGGCGTGATCATTACTTCCAGATTTTGACTGCCACGTTCAATGCCTAGGTTAATTGCCTTTTTGCCATTTTGAGAAATCAAAGCCTGAAACTGCTCTAAGTTGTTGAGGTCATTGCTAATAGTGACTTGATTAGCTCGCAGGATCAGATCCCCAACTTGTAAACCGGCGATCGCCGCAGGAGAGTTAGCATCTAGCACCTTTGCCACCATTACCCCAGGCTGATCGACTACGCCAATACCCACAGTTAGCACCATCAAGAGCAACACTAAATAGGCAAAGACAAAATTGGCAAATACCCCCGCACTGATCACAATTGCCCGATCGCCAATACCTCTATTCTTCAATAGGTTGGGATCGTTAGGCGGAATTGAACTTTCTGGATCGTCATCAGGAAAGCCCACATAGCCACCCAAAGGAAATAACCTAATCGCATATTCGGTTTTTTCGCCCACATAACTCCACAATGCAGGTCCAAAACCCAGAGAAAACTGACTGACATGAATACCCTGAAGCCGTGCCGCCAAAAAATGCCCTGACTCATGCACCAATACTAACAGTGCCAAAATGGCGATCGCTAACAAAATAGACATAAATTCAGTAATTTATCTAGATTAAAGAGATTTGATCATAACATTTCTACTTTTCTAAGCGCACTGCATACCATTGCCATCTACCATCAGTGGCTTCTAGTTCACAGTCGGTTTTGAGCAAAGACTCAACCTGCAATTCGATCTGCTTGCCTTGCAAATCCCTGGGTAAATCCTGCTGCATCGGCACTAAAAGTTCTTGCAAGGCTAGTTTAAGCTCAGCCAAATTCACAAATCGCTGCTGCATATTTGGCGAAAGTAAAACATAGTGTTCTTCGTAATACATGATTGAGTCTGGCACTGCAATAGGCTCCTTAAAATACACTTAAAATCTGCTCTGAGAATTTAGCCTGAAAATCACCAGGACTTAGGCTTTGTTTTTAGACGTAGCTTAAGATTAAAGAATTTATCCCAATTAAACTTTAGATTTAGACTGCCTAAGTCCAAATTACTCTAAAATCTGGTCATGGACGAGTCTTTTTCTACTGCTCTAAAACAAAAAATTGAAGCGATCTTATATCTTAAAGCTATTTCTTTGAGTATCAGCGCGATCGCTGACTATGCAGAATGTGATCTCCCCACCGCTGAAGACGGCATAATTGATTTGATTAATGACTACGCCCACCGCGAGAGTGCCCTAGAAATAGTTGAAACCAAAGAAGGCTTCTCTTTACGCTTGCGCCCTGAGTTTGGTGACCTAGTGCAGAAAATTATTCCCGCCAACCTGGGAAAAGGTGCTCTAAAAACCCTTGCAGCGATCGCCCTCAGGTCCAAAATTAGTCAATCTGAGTTGGTTGAATTGCGTGGTTCCTCTGCCTATCAACAAATTCAAGAATTAGTGGAAGAGGGATTTATTAAAAAACGTCGGCAAACCGATGGGCGCTCCTTCTGGCTACAAGTCACGGATAAATTTCATCAATATTTTGAAACTCCTGATTTACCCTCCCGTCTTAATCTCAAAAGTGAAGCAGAAAGTACCGAAAAGTCCTAATCATAATCTTTAAAAGAACACGCAATTTCCCACACAAACCTAGAGTAACTTACAGCTTTCGCGGGGGTAATGTAGTAAAGTAAGAGGCTAATAGGAAAATAGTTTCAACTGTGGTTAACGCTTTGGCTAGGGTTAAATGACTGACTCTGTATCAATCTTAACTATACTTGATCTGATTCTAACCAAGTCTCAAATTAACCAATCAACGTCTCAAACGTACTCATTGCTCCATGGATAAAGGCATCATCTTAGTCGTAGATGACACACCTTCAAGTCTCCTGCTACTCGCAAAAACGCTAGAGGGGCAAGATTATGATGTGCGAGTTGCTAACAGCGGAAGTGTTGCGCTAAAAAGTGTTAGGGAGACTCTGCCCGACTTAATTTTATTAGATGTAAATATGCCTGGGCTAAGTGGCTATGAAGTTTGTCAAAGGCTAAAGCAGGATTCACTTACTAAGGAAATTCCAGTAATTTTTATTAGCTCCTCTACAGATATTGGCGACAAGCTTCAAGGGTTCTCAGTGGGTGGCTCAGACTACATTGCTAAGGACTTTCAAAATGAGGAGGTGATCGCCCGTATCGAAAATCAGCTAACTATTCGTCGCCTGCAAAAAAAATTAGAACAACAAAACGCCCAATTTCAGGCGCAGAATGCCCAGTTACAGGTTGAAATCCATAACCGTATCGTGGCAGAAGAACGCCTTCAGTCCG
>JBBRVV010000142.1:0-5763 GCA_038246525.1 Pseudanabaenales cyanobacterium | reverse complement strand
ATACTTCCATGCCTGCGGCTGCTAGGGTATATGCTACCACTGCTCCACCTGCACCTGAGCCAATTACTGCTACCTGCGATCGCATAGGGTTTTATTTTTGTTCATAACAATAAAAAATTACCAGACTTTCATAGAATCTGATTAAATCTCGACAGGGGCTAAAAACTGAATTGCGCCAAGACTGAATCTGTTGCCATCTGAGGCGATCGCTTAAAAGGTAAAAGAACTTACCACCTGTGAGTATTCCCGCGCTATTGAAAACTAAAGTCAAAATCCAAATCGGTAAACGTAAATAATCTGGCATTCTCTGATGTTGAGCGATCGCAAAATTCACTGCGCCATTGTGGGGAAATCGCTGAGGCGATAATGAAACTCGGTGTTGAATCAGTGTATAGCAGAGCGCCGATACAGTGGTGGCAAAGGACATGGGGTAGGATCTAATTTTTCGATCTAATTTTTGATATGAGATTGGGTAAGATTTAGCCTAACAAATTTCTTGTCTGTATTTCTTGCCTAAAAACTGCCATGATCCTTAAAAGTCGCAACACTACCCTAACTATTCTATTTAGCCTCGTGACGATCATCGGTAGTGGTTGGCTGTTTAATCAATTTTTTGCGCCTGAGCAGTTGCATGAATTAGTAGAGGCAACGGGATACTGGGGCTACGGCTTGTTTGTAATTGCCTATGTGGTGGCTACGCTTTTAGTCTTGCCTTCGACGGCATTTAACCTAGCGGGCGGGGCATTGTTTGGCAGTTTCTGGGGTTTAGTAATTACCAGTTTCGCGGCAGTACTTTCGGCAGCGATCGCATTCTATTTGTCAAGGAAATTGAGTCAAGAACGATTGGCTAAGTTTTTCCCCCAGGGTTTTGCCAGTGAAAATATCGAAAATCCAAAATCCACTACGATGGATTTCTTGAATCGTCACCTGCGCTCTAATGGTATTCTCTATATTGCGGCTTTGAGAATTTTGCCGCTGATTCCCTTCTCAATTGTTAGTTTTACGGCTGGAGTTAGTTCGATTCGCTTCCGTGATTATATTTTAGGAACGTTAATTGGTGCGCCGCTTGGGTTTGCGCCTTTTATCTTCTTCGGCAATTCTGGCATGGATCTACTCTCTGATTTTCAAGCTAATTTTAGTCTGGGCGCGATCGGATCGCTACTCCCGCAATTTTGATTTTACTTATACTCGGTGGTCGCTTTTGGTACAAGTCGAGACTTAGTTCTTAGCTATAATTAGAACGATTTTTCTCCAAAAACTTTCCATGAATAGCGAAGCCATCCGTGCATCCGAACAAGAGCTATTTTCTGGGCATCCAGCCTTAATTGGCAGCTTGAGCCGTTTAGCGATCGCGATCTTTACTTTAGGAATTGTCGCACTTTATTTCTGGCTCGAAACTAAAACCACTAAATACAGAGTTACCACCCAAAGAGTAGTTATCGAAACAGGCTGGTTTAACCGCAAAATTGACGCGATCGAGCTTTATTTGGTAGATGATATTCAAATGGAGCAACCCTTTGGGCAACGTCTGATGGGTACAGGAAATATGATTTTAATTACCCGCGATCGCTCTACACCCCAGGTATATCTCAACCGCATCGCCGTGGAAGTAACCCAACTTTATGAATCTATGCGTCCGCATATTGAAGAATCAAAGTATCGTCATCGTCTAATGCGGGAAGATATGCCAGGACAAAGGTAACGTAAAATTTACACTTTTATTCTCACCTTTCAGCTATTTCTCAAATATTTCTAATTAGCGCGCAGGTCTAGAGGCGGGTTTACTAGAGGGCTTGGGTTTATTGTCTGGCTTGGTTGCTGGTGGCTTAGTTGCTGGGGTAGCAGTTTGAGGCATTGGCTTAGGAGTTGTTTTAGTTTCTGGCGGCAGATTTAAGTCTACCTCTCCTGCAATTTTTTTGGCAGACAGTTGATTTCCTATAGCCACTAGTGCCACACCCGAAGCATTATTAATATCTTTACCTTTATTATTTTGAAACACATTTCTACCTGCATCCTTGAGCGTGCCTAGGTCGGGGGCTGGCTGTCCTTTACGATCTTTGATCACCACCACGCCATCTTCTTGACCGTTAGAAATCAAATTACCGCGCAAAGTAGGCGTAGAAATATTAGAAATCACCACGCCACTGCGATTATTCATAATTCGATTATTGGTAACCAAAACCCTCGATTGCTGCCCGATCGCTAAGCCAAAACCTGTATCTTCAAAGAGATTATCGTTAATTTCACCGCTACTTGTGCCTAAAGCGGAGATGCCATTAGCCCGATTTTTGCTAAATACATTATTGGAAACCGTAGCGATCGCTGCACCTGTGAGAAAAACTCCATCATGGGTATTGCCCAAAAAACTATTGTTGCGAATAATCAGATCTTTGCTAGATTCGACCCACAGCGCATAGCCTCTAGGATTGGAATTAGTCAAGGTAATGCCGCTAATCACTGTTTGATTCTCAGCCAAGATCGCAATATTTTGCCGCGCGAAGGTGGGACTAATGAAGATGCCGCCGCCTTTAACGATCGTCTGCTTACCCTTATCTGCCTCACTACCAATTAAAGTTAAACCAGCGGCAAGCTTGAGCGGAAAAGTCTCACCTGTATCAGCGCTGTAGGTGCCTGGGGCTAGTTGAATCACTGTACCTAAAGCGAGATTGCTGTTCAAAGCTGCGGTGATTGAGTTAAAAGGTGCTGACTGTGTGCCTATGCCAGAATTATTACTGGGCGGGTTACTAGGAGAAACATAGACAACATTGACTGCGCTATTTACTCTGGCGGGAGCAATCACAGGGATGTTTGGCTTAGATGGCTCAGCCGCGATCGCTCTATGACTAAAACCCTGAGAGAGCAGCGGAATCAAAATCAACAGTGGCCCAATGTACCGAGCAGGGAAGAATGACATTAAAAGTCCTCAGAAAAATTTGCCTGATTGTAACCTTCATCCAGAATGCTGGCAAATTGATTTAGTTCCTAAAAGCTTAAACCTCAATATTAAAGCTCAATGTTAAAGCTGTGCCGCATAGTCTTGAATCTCCGCGATCGCGAATACCGCTCGAAAAGTCAAGCCTAGTTTTGCGAATGCCTCTGCTCCGCCTTGATCGCGATCAACTAAAGTCAGAACTTCGGTCACTTGGTAGCCTGCTTGTTGTAATTTTTCTACCGCAAAGATTGCCGATGCCCCAGTGGTTACTACATCCTCCAAAACCACAACTTCTGCTCCTTGGTCAAGCTCACCGCCCTCAATCCATGCTGCAGTGCCATGACCTTTTGCCTGCTTCCGCACAATCAATGCCGGAACAGGACGACCATTATAGGCAGACACAACGCTTACCGCCGTCACTAGAGGATCAGCGCCAAGAGTCAACCCCGCCACCGCTTGAGTAGATGTTGGTAAGAGATCAAGCATAATTTCACCAATCCATAGTGCGCCCTGGGGGTGGAGAGTGACCAGTTTGCCATTGATGTAGTAGGAGCTTTTTTGTCCTGATGAGAGCGTAAAATCACCACTTTTGAAAGCCAAGCGGCAGATTAGATCTAATAGTTTCAATTTTTTATCATTCATTGGAAGGCATCGCAGGGTATGGGGATAATTTCGTAATTTAAACAATTAAATTAAATAGTCAAAAGTGAATAAAGCAGAACTTATTTGTCTGTGTGATTAAAACAGTAATTGTGCCTTTTTGTCAGATGAAATTGAGCACTTATTTTGACTTATCTATTTACCTATTCTTATAGGTAGAATGTTTACTCTTTATCAGTTTTGTGCAGTAATTTGAAGAGCGAAATCTGCTAGATTATTGACCATCTTGACCCGTATCTTAAGTGAGGAAGATCGATGAAGTTAGCAACAGCAAATTTTTCTAATCAATTAACAAAATTTCCTAAGTTTAACCCTAAGCTTAATTTCTGGAAAGCGATCGCGCTATCTGTATGGGTAATCATCGGCTTTGGCGCAAGCTTGAGTGAGACTGCGCTTGCCGACCCAAATTTAACCGATGCCGATCAGTTCCCTCACCGCGATTATCCGCCTACCTATTCAGAAGTCTTAAATAAGGTCTTGGATTTAACTGCTAATCCCAATCTTCAAGCTCCTATTTTTGATGGCACTTTTCGCGACTTGGTAATCGAAAGACAATCTAATGCCTATCGCACAGTAATTAGGGATATGTGGGATATGCAAACCCTCGGTAGCCCAAGAATCCGCACCCGTGATCTTGCCAGTCCTTTCACCACCCAACTTTCTTGCTACGCCAGCTATTACCGTTCCTCTGGAATCGAAGTTCCTGCCAACTTTAGTGCCGACTGTCCCTCAACTTTAGAGTTTGCCGAAGTTGTGAAGGAATCTCCTACAGCCGTAATTGAGCCTAGATATGTAGCACCTACTCGTCGTCCTGCTCGTCCTGTGCCTGCCCTCTGGTAGACTATCAAGCAAATGAGTCAGCGCATCATTGGCATAACTGGTGGGATTGCCAGCGGTAAAACTACAGTCGCCAATTACCTGACTCAAAAATATTTTCTGCCTACTTTTGATGCAGATATCTATGCCAGGCAAGCGCTTGAAGGTGAGGTCTTATCAAGCATCTTTCGGCGTTACCAGGTCAAAGTGCTGCCTGATAACTTGATTTTTCAAGCGCAAACCCTGGGAAAAGTTCAGGCTGATTTAGATCGTTCTAAGCTAGGGAAAATTATCTTTAGCGATCGCCTTGAGAAACAGTGGCTAGAGAATTTGCTGCATCCGCTGGTACGCGATCGCTTGACCACAGATCTAAAAGCTCATTTTGCCGAACCAACCCTGGTGGCGGTGATACCCCTCTTGTTTGAGGTGGGCTGGCAAGATCTGGTAACTGAGACTTGGCTGGTTTACTGTCCTGCGGCTCTACAAAGACAGAGACTGATGCAGCGCAACCAACTAACGGCAATGGATGCTCAATTGCGACTTGATAGCCAAATGCAAATTGAAGACAAGCTTAAACTGGCAGATCTAGTAATCGATAATTCGGTTAGTTTGGAACTTGATCTACTCTATGCTCAAGTAGATCGAGCAATGCTGGCAACAGGGTAAAAGTAGCCCGTGAGGTTTCTATGGAAATTTTTTGTCGTTCTGCGGGGATGGTGGAATTGCAGATTAATGGCGCTTTGGGTAAGTCCTTCAACCAACTCACCCTAGATGACCTGGATCTACTGCGTCAGATCTGCAAGTTTCTCTGGGAACAGGGCATAGATGGATTTTTACCGACTTTGGTAACCACTTCTATCAAGCATACTCAAGCAGCGCTAGAAGCAATAGCCAGTTACCTCAAACAGCCACAATCGCCAAAAACTGCGCAGATCTTAGGTATACATCTTGAGGGACCATTTCTGCATCCAGATCGGCGAGGCGCACATCCAAAAGAGCATCTTCTACCGCTTACGCTCAAAAATTTACAAACAGTTTTAGGAGATTATGCTCACTTAGTAAAGTTAGTCACCCTTGCGCCAGAGTTAGATCCTAGTGGTGCGACAATTTCTTACTTATTTGAGCATGGAATTAAAGTAAGTTTGGGACATTCAACCGCCAGTGAAGCGATCGCTAAGCAAGCTTTTAGTTTGGGTGCTTCTATGATCACCCATGCTTTCAATGCCATGCCCCCTCTGCTTCATCGCCAACCTGGAATCTTAGGCGAAGCTTTAACAAATGATCAAGTTTGGTGCGGCGCGATCGCTTGCTCAAGCTCACAAATTTGCCATTTGACTAGATTTTTGACACATTCT
>JBBRVV010000141.1:0-5809 GCA_038246525.1 Pseudanabaenales cyanobacterium | reverse complement strand
ATTCAAGCTTTTCCATTGAATGCTGCTGCTTGGAGTAATCGTGGCAATGCCAGGGTAAGCCAAAATCTTTTAGAACTAGCGATCGCTGACTTCAATCAATCGATTCAAATTGCACCTCAAGCCCTTGATCCATATCTGAATCGTGGTACGGCTTATGAAGGATTGGGCAAATTTACCGAAGCCCTTGCCGACTATGACCACATTTTAGCAATAGAACCCAAAGATGCAATGGCATGGAACAATCATGGAAATGCCCAAGCTGGGCTAAATAGATGGCAATTCGCAATTACTGACTATCAGAAAGCGGCAGATTTGGCACCAAATTTTGCTTTTGCGCGGGCTAATTATGCCTTAGCTCTTTACCAAGCGGGTGAAACTGAAAAAGCTTTGAAACAAATGCGAAATATCCTACGCAAATATCCTGATTTCCCTGACGTGCGGGCAGCCTACGCGGTAGCACTTTGGGCAGAGAAAAAAACAGGTGAAGCTGAGAGTAATTGGTTATCTGTAGAAAAGCGCGATCGCCGCTATGCTGATATTACCTGGGTAAAGGAAATAAGGCGTTGGCCTCCTAATTTGACTTTGGCATTAGAGAAGTTTCTAAAGCTAGACTAGAGAGGTTAAATTTTTCGTTTCACTGCAAGCAAAGTAATATGATCAACCAAATACTCTCCGCGTACTAATATAGCGCTGGAGATCTTTATTTGGTGCGGCTAGATCCGAGGTTCGTTGCGAACATATAGTTCTTGAAGGGAATCCCAAAGAATTACCGACGAACGCCATAGCAGAAGTAGCTATCCTCATACCGCCGAGAAATTATTTTGGATACTCTACAGCCTATTGAAAAATTATTAAATACAAGTGGGTGCGGGATTGTACCCTTATACCCCAGTCATATAGACCGAGAAATCACTGTCGCTGATTAGATTATGGGCTGTGTTCGTTGCTCCAAGTTATCTAAGTTAGAAGATTCAGCATTATTCTGCTCTGCATCCCGCAGATGTAGTGGTTGCCTAGCTTCAATTTTTTGAATTACTGGCTCAACCTTCTCGGGCAGAATCACGATCAAAGCACCTTCCTTAGCTTGATCTAGGGCAAATTCAATTGCTTCAATTTCATCTAGGATGATCTGCGATCGCATTTGCGGATTGATTTGAGTCAAGCCTTGGTTAAGTAAATGTGCCACTACTCCAGGTTCTCGCCCACGCCGATCTAGGTCTTCTTTAATGATTACCCAATCAAACATTTTGGCAGCTAACTCGCCTAATTCAAGCAAGTCCTGATCACGGCGATCGCCAGGTGCGCCAATTACGCCAATATGTTCGCCTCCCGTCCAGGAATTAATGAAGGCAGAGATCGCTTTGTAACCTGCGGGATTATGGGCATAGTCAATTAGCACATGATATTTTCCTAGATTAAATAAATTCATGCGCCCAGGCGTTTGTTGGGCAGAGGAAACAAAACTAGCAAGGGCAGCGCGAATATCTTCAATTTTTACGCCCTGGGCAAAGGCGGCTAAGCTAGCAGCTAAAGCATTCTGGATCATAAAGGGCGCTCTACCACCCATGGTCAGAGGAATATTGATCGCCTGCTCAATGCGTAAAGTCCAATCGCCTTTAATAATTGACAGGTAGCCGTTTTCATATACTGCCGCCAAGCCGCCTTGTTGGGTATGTGCTAAGACAATCGGATTATCTGAGATCATGCTGAAATAGGCGA
The DNA here is from genome assembly GCA_038246525.1 of Pseudanabaenales cyanobacterium. Lineage (GTDB taxonomy): Bacteria > Cyanobacteriota > Cyanobacteriia > Pseudanabaenales > Pseudanabaenaceae > JANRLH01. The sequence goes on along the minus strand of JBBRVV010000141.1, from coordinate 4,090 downwards.
TCTGCGCCACCACCTTACTTGCCATCGCACTGACAAGGGGATCGTCTGCATTTAGAACTGCATAGCCGCTAGGAAAGGCTGCCGCAACCACTACGCTTTTTAGATTTGCCAGGTCTTCTACAGTATCGATATCGCCAATCCCCAGGTGATCAGCCTGCACATTTAGAACTATACCCACATCACAGCCATCAAAGCCCAAACCTGCACGCAAAATTCCACCGCGAGCAGTCTCTAATACCGCAATTTCTACCGTAGGATCGCGTAATACAACCTGAGCGCTATAGGGGCCTGTGGTATCTCCCTTTTCTACCAGGCAATCGCCAATGTAAATACCATCGGTGGTGGTGTAGCCGACAACCATACTAGTTTGGCGGAAAATATGGGCGATCAGACGAGTGGTGGTAGTTTTGCCGTTGGTGCCAGTGATCGAAATAATTGGAATTCGACAGGGAGAACCATGCGGGAACAACATCTCAATTACAGGTTCGGCGACATTGCGCGCAATTCCTACACTTGGGGCAGTGTGCATTCTAAAGCCAGGTGCTGCATTTACTTCTACAATCACGCCATCCACTTCTCGCAGGGGTTTGCTGATATCTAGGGTAACAATGTCAATACCTGCAATGTCTAGACCAATAATTTTAGCAACGCGCTGAGCCAGCCAGATATTTTCGAGATGAATATCATCGGTGCGATCAACCGCAACTCCACCTGTACTGAGGTTGGCAGTAGCCCGCAGGTAGCAGACAGCGCCTAGTTTAGGTATGGAGTCTAGGGTATAGCCCTGCCGCTGTAATACATCTAAGCTAGTGCGATCAATTACGATTTTGGTCAAAACATTATCATGTCCATCGCCACGGCGGGGATCACGGTTAGTAATTTCAATTAACTCGGTAATTGAGGATCTACTGTCTCCAATTACATGGGCGGGAATCCGCTCTGCCACTGCTACCACTTTGCCATTAATTACTAGCACTCGATGATCTCTACCCTTATGGAAGCGCTCAATGATTACATCTTCAGAAACTTCGGCAGCCATTTCAAAGGCATCTGCTGCTGCCAACATCGACTGAATATCAATCGTGATTCCTCGGCCATGATTGCCATTTAAGGGTTTGATTACGATTGGAAAGCCACCAACTTCAGCGATCGCTTCTTGGAGATATTTAGGTGACTTAATTACGGTGCCCTTCGGCACTGGTACGCCAGAGCTACGCAAAGTCTTCTTGGTGCCTTCTTTATCACAGGCAAGCTCTACGCTCAAAACATTGGTCATGCTGGAAAGGGTGGCTTGAATACGGCGCTGATAGATGCCATAGCCCATTTGAATCATGGCGCGACTACCTACTTCTAACCAAGGAATGCGCTTTGCATTTGCTTCTGCCACAATTGACTCTGTACTTGGACCCAGTTGAGCCTCTAGTCGTAATTCCTTAAGATCGGCAATATCTTGCTCTAGCTCTACTTGAGGATAGGTATTTTGCTCAAAAATACTTTGGCATAAACGCACTGCGGCTCTAGCGGCATAGCGCCCCGCCTGTTCAAACTGGTACTCAAATACTACCTGATGCACATTTGGCTCAGCAGTGGGCTTCCCTGTGGCGAAGCCGACTTGCATTCCTGCTAAGGTTTGTAACTCTAAGGCAACGTATCTGACTAAGCTAGGCAGATCTTTGATCGGCGTTTCTTTGCTAGATGTTTCTTTATTGGATGCTTCCCTGCTGGGCGCTTCCCTACTGGGTGCTTCCCTACTGGGTGCTTCCCTAAAGAGATTGTTCAAGCTAGGCATGACAGCTTTGACTTCGGTGACTAAACGCTCAAACTCAGAACTCTCTGCCGCTTCTAGCTCCAAGCGCACTACGATTAATTGTTGCTGTTGGATGTGCCATTGGTTTGAACCGCGTAGAGTCAGAATTTTAAGAATTTTCATAAATTGTTCCTGTGGTTGCCCGATGCCTTACCAGAAATAGAGAGAAATGCAAGGTATTAGAAATGCTGAGTTAGCTAATTTAGAATCTTAGCGATCGCTGATCCCAAGTTTTGTAACTAATGAACAAAATTAATTTTTTAGCTAATCTTTTAAGCTTTTCAATCTGCTTTTTAATCTAAAGACTGGTCAAGTTCTGATTGATTAGTCAATTGATTAGACCGTGATTGGGGTGGGAAAGTGTCAATTCTACCTGGAACTGGTCTTTGGGCAGGCTGAAGTCCAGCCAATACTTTAGATAGTTGCAAAGCCTCAAGGCTCAGACGAGATTCTCGCACCTTATGCCATACCGAACGTCCCATCAACAATCCATGATTTACGCGCTCTGCCTGGATTTGTTCTAGATATGCCTCGCGCTCTGGTTGATAATCGGCGGAAGAGACGATGAAGCCTTTGCCCAAGCACTTAGGTAATGAATTATTAGGTAAAGAATTATCAAGATTGGTGGTTACTTGATTAGCTTGATTTTTCTCATCCAGATTTTCAGGGCTATTTTTTGTGCCTTGCGCCTTAGCCAAGCTTACTTGTTGATGATGCACAATCACCTTCGATACCTGGGCAATTACTTCTGGATAGAGCCAAGTGTAGGCGGGATGAATTGTCATGTGACAGCGATCGCCTTGCTTTGATTGACTTGGCTTTGATTGACTTGGCTTTGATAGTCCTGGTTTTGATTGCAGGAGCAAAGAAAAATAGCCAATTGCGGCTTTACGTTGGGTTTCATACACATAGGCAGAGACTTCCTGGGTCGAATGCAACAGGTGCTGACCATGTGCCAGCATATTTGCCCAAAGGTTTGAACGGAAGTCATTTATCCCTAAATCGTATACCTGTCGAATTTGAGGTGGCATCGCCGCCGTATCTAGCTGATAGATTAAATTGGCATCGGCATTGTTGACGGGCAGAAGGTTAGGTAAGTCGGCGGATTGACTAGCTAGTTCGATCGCTAATTCTTGGGAGATTTGCCAATTGGTCAAGTGGGCAAGCGGTTGGAAGCCATTTTGTCGATATAAGGCAATCTCTTGATTAGACTGCACATCTACTTGGAGTAGCCAGGTACGAGCTTCCCAACAAGCTTCTAAGGCATGACGAATCAGGCTAGTACCAACGCTGAAATAATCTACTTGAGCGGCGATCGCAATTCTCTCTATTTGCCAGGTGCTGCGGCTTTGATTGAAGGCAGTCACCCAAATTAGCCCCACGATTTCGCCTTGAGATTCTGCTACAAATAAGCGATCGCTAGAAGAATGAGGCAACCAACCAAATAGGAAGACTTGTCCTAAAGAGAATTCATGGGAGCGGGCTTGGTGATTTAGGGCGCTGGTGATACTAAACTGAGAATCTTCAACTTCAAGCGCGTTTAGCTTCTGCACTGCATAAAAGTCGCGTTGCTGAATCGAGCGGACATTGATCCCAGAAGACATGGCTGGCTGCATAGGTTTAGAAGATTGTGATCTTAAGACCAATTATAGAATTATTCTAGATTTTTTCCCATTGATAAAGGAGTTTCGCCAGGCTTGCTAGGTTTTGCTTTTTAGTTTTTTCGGTAATGAGGTTGTCTCACTACGGTTGCTACGCTTAGTTTGAGCTTTTATAGTGGGGGCGCTTGACCACAGTTGCTAAACATAAGCGATCGCGTACCTGCACCGAGATTTCTTGCCCCAGATCAGTTAATTCAATTGGTAAATAGGCGAGAGCGATCGCTACGCCCAAACTAGGAGACATCGTACCACTGGTAATTTTGCCTATTTTTTCTTGATTGTGAACCACTTCATAATCATGACGAGCAATATTTTTCCCTTCCATGGTCAAAGCCACTAACTTACAACTGATCCCCGCTTTTAACTGTGACTCTAGGGCTGCCCGTCCAATAAAATCTCCCTTTTCAGCTAAATGTACTAACCAAACCAAGTCCGCTTCTAGGGGGGAAATTGACTGATCTAGTTCCTGTCCATAGAGGTGCATTCCTGCTTCTAGGCGCAAGGTATCGCGACAGCCTAAACCGCAAGCAGCTACATCCCGATCTAGCAGATTCTGCCAAAGTTGTTTGCCTACTTCTGGGGCAATCATAATTTCTACGCCGTCTTCACCTGTGTAGCCAGT